>JAUZOH010000023.1 GCA_030706565.1 Bacteroidota bacterium
AATAACCTCAATAAAAGCCCGGATGTTCTCAGTTGGCACATTCTGGGGCATTCCGCCGCCACAGGACCAGATCATCCTGCTTTTATCCTGAACATCATTCCACATTTGCTCAGTCGCCGTTGCAATCTGTTCCGGCGTGCCGGTAGCCAGTACATCCCTTGGCGGTAAATTGCCCAGTAATGCGATCTCCGGCCCGGCCAGCCCCCGGATCTCATTGACGGGATGTTCAAAACTGAAATTGAAGAGGTTCACTCCTATCTCCTGTAAAAACGGCGTACTCACCAGTCCCTGTGCATCATTATGAAAAAACCTGACTTTATTTTCAAACGCATGGAAAATCGGAGTTAAATAAGGCACTACAAATTCCTTACACTCCGGCTCACCTACAAAACCGACAATATCATCCAATATGAAAATGCCGTCAATTGAAGGGAACGTCTCTTTCTGAAGCTGCAGCCAGTCGATGGTAAACTCAGTAATGATCTTTAAAAGCTGATGGGTCTCCTCGGGATTCATCATCATAGCCATCATAAATTCCGTAGTCCCCATCAAAAATGAGGCAATGTTCAATGGACCGCGGGCAACGGCAAATTTGATTTCATGGCCACATTGCTGCATCATGGATTGACAGGTTTCCAGCCGCTGGATGGCGAAGGGCAACAAACCATCAGTGTTAACATTAGGTTTTTGCAGTGAAGAAACCTGCGAAATATCAGTAATTATCTTACCGGCATGGGGAAGGTTAAGCTTGTTGAAAACAAGCTTTGAGCCAAAAGCCGAGGGCTCGGTACACATGCCGTATTCCGACCAGAAACCCGGCAAAAACATGACTTCAGGAAAGGTTTCAATCGCCTTTTTGTTGGCTTCAAACCATAAAGTATCCGAACTATAATATTGAAGGCTGGAAATATTGTTCCATCCCGGCAACCAGGGACTGTCAATAATAAATCCTATTGGAGTAACAGAAGGTTTCTCTCCCTTTATTACAGCCAGTAAATCATTCCATTGCTGATGTGTCATTGAATTATGTTTTTGGTTCTTTATCAGATAAAAAAAGTAAATTTACTAAAAGCAGAATATGTTAAAGAAATTCCCTTCAAACAAGTTTTTAATTCTGATTCTGGAAAATCAGATTTTAATATTAAGATTTTAAATAAAATCAAATATAAATGTTTTCTATTTTTGTAAACACTTAAAATTTCATGAGTTTGAACTTGTGAATTTAATTTATTTACGGATAAGATATGAATCCGATTACAACATTTTCTTACAATTTTCAGGATTTAAGCCTGACACGGGAAAATGTAGGAAATGCAATGGGGTACGAAAACGAAAACATTCCGGAACCATTTCCTGCGTTAATTGACGAATCCCTTTCTATGGCTGAAAAGCTGTGTGCCATTGAAGGAGGTTTCAAATATTTCGAGCAGGTAAAATTCGATCAAAACCAGAAAATAGTCAAGATAGATTCCATTCCTTTTTATGTACATAAAATAATATTCAACCAGTTAAGAAAATCAGAAAACGCAGTCCTTTTCCTCTGTACAGCCGGTCCGGGAATAAGCAATTATTCTAAAAGACAAATGGCCGACGGTGATATGATAACAGGTTATATTTTGGATGTAATCGGCTCACTGATTGTAGAATCAGCTATGGATAAGATTCAGCAGGAATTGGAAACTGCACTTTCATGCAAAGGATTGCACATCTCAAATCGCTTCAGCCCAGGATATTGCGGATGGGATGTTGCTGAACAACATAAATTATTTTCCCTTCTCCCGGAAAAATTCTGCGGAGTACAACTTTCAGAAAGCGCCCTGATGTATCCTATAAAAAGTGTCAGCGGAGTTATCGGGATTGGAACTTCGATTAAAAAGCATAATTATGCCTGCGGCCTGTGCGACCAGGATTTTTGTATATACCGTAATCGTAAAAAACAAACAACAATTCATCATTCATAAACCTTAATTTACTATGGAAGAGATACTGGAAAAAATTGCCCACTGTGTCGAATTTGGAAAAATCAACAAAATTTCACCCTATCCTCCGGATATGAAAGGGATGGACGGAGCCGATGAGCTTACGAAACTTGCCCTGGATAGCGGGGTTCCGGTACAGGATATCCTGTCAAAAGCTCTGATTTCAGGAATGCAGAAAGTTGGGGTTAAATTCAGGGAGAATAAAGTATTCGTTCCCCAGGTTTTAATGTCGGCAAAGGCGATGAACACAGCCATGGTACACCTGAAACCTTATTTTGCCTCAGGTACCGTACAACACAAAGGAACTTTCATCATCGGTACCGTAATGGGTGATCTTCACGATATCGGCAAAAACCTTGTTGCCATGATGATCGAAGGTAACGGCTGGGAAGTAATAGACCTGGGAGTCGATGTTAAACCCGAAAAATTTATAGAAGCAGCCTCTCAGCACCCTGGCTGCACCATCGGCTTATCGGCTTTGCTTACCACAACAATGGAAAATATGAATATTACCGTTAAACAGCTGAAAGAGAAAGTTCCAGCTTCAAAGATATGTATTGGCGGAGCCCCGGTAAATCAGGAATTTTGCGACAAAATCGGCGCCGATTTCTATTCTGCTGATCCCCAGGGCGCAATTGAGTACCTCAGCACCCTGGTTGCATAGTAATTTTATATATTTGTTCTATTATTGACATTAATTAGCAGACTAAAATTAATTCAAAAGACTGAAGAAACCGAAAGTATGACTGATCTTTCATTAAAAGAGTCATAAATACTGCATAAGCTTGGGAAATATCAGGTGGACAGCCTGATATTTCCCCATTTATTGGGGATGTCCACTTTTTAAATTGGCAGGTTCTCCAAACTTTTACCGCCAGCAAAAGAATGAGGTGTTGCAATTAGATCTGCAAAAGAAACACCGGCCAGTTTATTAAATGTATATTCCCGGATATCTTTAAACGTAAGCCTTATAGAACAAGTAGCCTCCTCTTTGCAATGCTCGCAGGGTTTATAATATTTTTCTGAAGTACAGGCCAGCCAGGCAATGCTTCCTTCGAACAACCTGATAATTTCCAATAAACTAATATCTTTCGGTTTTTTCACCAAATAATATCCGCCGCTTTTACCAAGTCTGCTGCCTAAATAACCGTTTTTCTTGAGTTCCAGTAAAATAGCTTCCAGGAAGCGCTTGGGTATCATTTCACTTTCTGCAATGGTATTGATCGTCAGAGGCTCTTCACCATAATTCCGTGAAAGCCTCACCATCGAAAGCATTGCATATCTTGTTTTTTGCGTTAACATACTTAACCAATTTTACTAATATGTTTTAATTGTTCCAAATTAACAATTTTCATCTGTTTTCCGTCAGTCTGAATGATATTTTCATTTTGCCATTTGGATAAGGTCATGATTACATTTTCCGTTGAACAACCGGCAAACTCAGCCATTTCCTTTCGGGTAAGCGACAAGTTGAAATTCGTACAGTGATAAACATCAGAAGAAAGATATAACAAAATGTCTGCAATTCTTCCCTCCTTCTGTTTGTATGCCAGGCTGATGAAATTTAAGACAGCCGTTTTAAACATTGAGGATGCAACCTGGGAAAGCATGATCGAAAACTTGGCATTCTTGCACATGATGCTCACCAAAACGGCAGCATCAATCAAGGTTACTTCGCAATCTTCAACGGCAATAAACGAAAACAGATTGTTGTCCTTATAAACCAAATTGGCCCCGCCCAGAATTTTAGGAGCGGAAACAATAGTAAGAATCAGATTCTTATTAAGTTCATTCTCATAATTGAATTTAACTATCCCCTTCTCAAGACAAACCACGTGAGTGGATAATCCGCCCTGCTTCAGAATGGTTTCACCCCTTTTAAAACTCAGGGTTACCGAAGTTTTTATTATTTTTTCAAACTCTTCCTTTGAAATGAAACGTAATGAAATTCGCCTGAACCATTTAAATTCCGGTTTATCGCTCAAAGACATGGTTTAAGTATTAATTTTTCGATTCATAAACATGAAATATTTCATGTTTGCAAGTTAAAAACTGAATGTAAATATACACTAATTCGATAGACTTAATGATTAATTTTGATAGAAAAATATAAACATCATGTCTATTAATAAAATTACAATTAAAGGAGGTTTTGGAAAGGATGGAAGTCCGGAAAAAGTTCCAGTATTTGACCTTGTCATGGGAGATATCGTCAGTATTGTAGGCCCCACCGGTTGTGGGAAAACGACATTGATCAACGATATCGAGTTGTTTGCAAACAGAAACACTCCCTCGGGCAGGCAGATTCTCATCAATGATGAACCCATTCCTGAAGATTTTTCTTTTGACCCGGCCAAACACCCCATTGCTCTGATTTCGCAGCATACCAATTTCCTTAGCGATTTACCCGTGGGCGAATTTTTGACCATTCATGCTACAGTCCGCGGTGCCCAAAACATTGATAAGGTCATTGACGAAACCATCGAATTTGCAAACCAGCTTACCGGCGAAGCTATCGTGAAAGAAACAACCATGACTGAATTATCAGGCGGGCAAACCAGGTCTTTGCTCATTGCAGATGCAGTGATTATAGGAAACTCGCCGATCATTCTTCTCGATGAAATAGAAAATGCAGGGATTCACAAAACCAAAGCACTGGAGTTGTTGAAGGCATATAGGAAAATTTTTGTCTTTGTTACCCACGACCCCACCATTGCTTTATTGTCGGATTTCCGGATTGTAATGAAAAACGGAGCCATGCAAAAAATCATCGTTTCAAGTACCGAAGAAACGAAAGTCGGAAATAAGCTGAAGCTTATTGATGATGTCATTCTTCACTACAGGAGCCTCATCCGTAAAGGTGAAGAATTAGATGTGGAACACCTGAATAAAATATTGGTCTGATCAGACATGCACTATGAAACCTGCACGATATGCAGAAACTAACATTAAAACTGACCTATACATCATTTAACCATAAGCATTTTAATTGTACCTTTTTAAATTTAATTTATAAACATGAAACTGATAATATTTGCCGGGCCGCCGACCTGCGGTAAAACAACCGTAATCAGGCAGGTAATTAAGCGAATAATCAACCGAAAACTAAAGCCCGCTTACGTGAAGATTGACGTGCTGTATGCCAATGAAGACGAAAAAATCAAAGAAGAATTCGGCATTCCCGTTAAGAAAATCTATTCCGGCGAACTTTGCCCCGACCACTGCAATGTCGTCGTCCTCGACCAGGTAGTGGAATGGGCCGACAACCTCGGGTCTGACTTTCTTTTCGTTGAAACGGCAGGCCTGTGCCTCCGATGTTCCCCTTATGTTGAAAATTCTCTGGGACTCGTTGTGCTTGAAGCAACAAGCGGGATGAACCTCCCACACAAGATTGGCCCCATGTTAACACTTGCCGACATTAGCGTAATCACCAAAATAGATCTTGTTTCCCAGGCCGAACGCGAAGTTTTCCGTTACAGGGTATTGGAATCGGCCAAAGGTATTTCGGTGGTAGAAACCAATGCTCTATATGGAATCGGAATCGATCCCATCGTAAAAAAGATCCTGAACAGTCCGGATATCCAGTTGCCCATGTACCTCCGGGGAAATCCGCCTGTCGGAACCTGCACAATCTGTGTGGGGAAGAAAGAAATCGGGGCTAAAAACCATTTCGGCGTACTGCGTACCATGGATAAAGAACTTTTTTATGTCGGAGAATAAAATGGCCAATAAAGTATATTTGGATAATGCAGCCACCACCCGCGTGGATGACCGGGTATTGGCTGAAATGTTGCCCTATTTTAGCGATACCTGCGGCAACGCTTCAAGTCTGCATTCTTTTGGGACAAAAGCCAAAGAAGCACTGGATAAAGCTCGACAAACCATAGCTTCGTCAATCAATGCCCTGCCCGAAGAGATTGTCTTTACTTCAGGCGGGACTGAAGCCAATAATTTTGCTTTAAAGGGCATAGCCTTTGCAAATCGCGGAAAAGGCAACCACATTATTGTCTCGTCCATTGAACACGACTGTATTCTTCATTCCTGCCAGTGGCTCGAAGATCAGGGATTTTATGTTACCTATCTCGATGTAGACAATGAAGGCCGGGTAAATCCGGACGAATTGGAAAAAGTGATCAATCCCAAGACCATTCTCGTTTCGGTGATGCACGCCAACAACGAAATTGGCACCATTCAGCCCATTGATGAGATTGCGGCCATCTGTAAGGCCCATCAGGTTTATTTTCACTCGGATGCCTGCCAGTCGTATGGAAAAATCCCCATAGATGTCAACAAAACAGGCATTGACCTGCTTACGATCAACGCCCACAAAATCTATGGACCGAAAGGAGTAGGTGCTTTATACATCAGAAAGGGAGTTAAAATCAATCCGCTTTTGCACGGCGGAGGACAGGAAGGTGGTTTTCGATCTACTACTGAAAATATTCCCGGAATTATAGGTTTTGCCAAAGCTGTTGAACTGTGCATGGCTGAAATTGGAGAGGAGCCGGAACGGCAAAGAAAGTTGAGAGACAAACTGGCAAATTTCCTGTCCGACAATTTCGAAGATGTATATATCAACGGCCCAACTGGCAACAGGCTTTGCGGACATTTGAACTTTAGCTTTCACGGGATGGAAGGAGAAACCATCCGCCTGCTGCTTTTATTGGATGAACAAGGGATAGCCGTTTCTGCAGGTTCCGCCTGTTCATCGAACGATCAAACCCACAGCGCTTCTCATGTCCTGCAGGCTATCGGCCTTAATCAATTTGAAGCCCGGGGCGGCATCAGAATATCGCTAGGCCGTTTTACGACCAGCGAAGACATAGATTCTTTCTGCAATGCCCTAAAACAAATAGTTAAACAACTTAACCCAATTTTTTCAAAATTATAAAAATGGAAACACAAACGACAAAACATGTAGATGCCAAAACACTTCTGCCCGGGCTTAATTGTGGAGCCTGCGGCTACAAATCATGTGAAGGGTTTTCGTCGGCCATTGAAAGTCAGGAAGCCGATATCAAAAAATGCATCCACCTGAAAGCTTCCTCAACAAACGGCCAGGAAATGCAAGGAAATTGTTTAAGTTGTGCCGGAAGTGAAAACCTGGGCCAACGACTTGGATGGAAAGACAGCCAAAAACGCGATTTCGATTTCATCCTGGATATATTTGAAAATGAACCGGGGCCCAAGGAAACTATTTTACCCTACAACCCTACCCTGGTAAAAGAATTGGGAATAAAAAAAGGGGATGTCATGATTGGCAGGCCGATGGGAATGTCATGCGGTTGCCCGGTTACCCATTGCGGAGTGGTGACAGATGTAGACCCGCGCAACGGGGTTATTTACTGGTGTGTTACAGGTCCGCTGAGGCCCAGAACCGAAGGTTTTATTGATATCGGATTCTATGTATCCCAGGCTTATGAAGGAATAATCAAGGAATCCAGACAAAAAATAGAACTGGGACACCGCTATTGGTTCCTGCCGCGAAGATGTATGCTGCAATGGAGGCATAGCGGCCTGGTAAACGCAGTGACCAAATTAAAAGATGGCAGTTATAAAGTCAGGGTTGAAGGATTATTAATTGGGTAATCTCCTCTGCTCAGAAATAGCAATATTTAAAAAATGACGCATTTCTTCTGATATGTGTCATTTTTGTTTTTGGTATTAAAATATAGCATGTTACATATCCAATTTCATACCGTTTTTAGGTCTGTCAAAACTACCTTGTTTGTGGTATAATAAATACCATATCGCCGGTATTTCAATAATGATGAGGTTTTTCAATCTTTGTACCGTAATAATTTAAAAACATCACGATATGAAGACAACAGTAAAATTTAGAGAGAGAAGCCGCAAGCCGGAGAGAAATTTGAGTAGAATAATGTTGATCATGTTAATGATGATGTGTTGTTACATGAATGCAAATGCACAGAAACATAATGAAACCATCAGCATATCCGGGACTTCCTATACCTATCCATTAATCGAAAAATGGATAAGCGAATATTCCAAATATAATCCGGAGGTGAATTTTAAGCTGGTCAAGAATCCTGGGAAAAATGAAAAAATCGACTTGAAAATAATTACAAGTACCCAGAATCAAAATGAAGTTAAAAATACGGACAGCCTGGTAATAGTAGGGGAAGTGGCTTTGCTGCCCATAACCAGCAAAAAAAACCAGGGATTTTCCAAGCAATTTAAAAAAGGTTTTAAACAACAGGAATTAAAGGATATCTTTTTGAAAAAGGAAGAAGAAGTCTGGGAAGAGGATGCACCAAAAAATAAAATCACGTATACCGTTTATACCAAGTCTCCTCAATCATCTTCTGCTCAAATCCTGTCAAAATATTTTGGAAAGCCTGCAAATAACTTAAAAGGAGTTATTGTGGCCGGGGATGACAAGTATTTAATTAACTCTGTACTTAAAGATTCTACAGGAGTTGCATACAACAGTCTTGGACTTGTTTACGATTTAACAAACCGGTTGCCTGTAAATGGAATCAAAGTGCTTCCCATCGATTTGAATAACAATGGACGTTTAGAGAAAAATGAGGAAATTTATGATAACCTGGATCAGGTGATTTCATACCTCGAAAACAATCCCAACAAAAGCATTCCCACTGATGTCATCAGCTTTGTGTATGCAGGCAGCGAAAACCAGGAAGTGGGAAAATTTGTCAACTGGGTAAAAAACAGCGGTCAGAATTACAACCATCTCTATGGATTCCTGAAAAACAGCAACGAAAGTTTAAATGTTCTGACCGTTCAAAAATAGATTAGCAGGATTCATTATTATCAGTTATAAACTAAATCAGGTTAATTTGCATGTTTGTCAGTAGTAGTTTGTCTGATGTCTCTATTCTTTTACCTATTTTCAAGAAAAAATAGAGGTATCAGGCACTACTTGTGCATATTTTTTAACAATCAATTTTAAATTCCTATTTTAATTTATCCCTCAATATCAAGAAGGTATTGACATAAATACCTGTATTCTTTCTTTTAAACAATCACATAAAAAACGATCAATTATGAAACAAATGCTGCGATGTTGTTGCTGAAAAAGCAACCCGGAAAAACTATAGTAATTTAGAAAAATTAAATAGATTATTTATTTTATAACTATCTGAATATGAAAGAACATCATTACATAATAAATAAAATCATTTTATTACTTTTATTTATCTTACAGGCGGGATGGATAACCGCCCAGCAGTCGAATACAATTACAGGTACCATCATTGATGCTAAAACACAAGAGACCCTGATCGGAGCAAAAGTCAGTGTTAAGGGTCATCCAGATGGGACAGTCAGCGATGTAAAAGGAGAATTCAGCTTAAAGATTAACCAGCCTTTGCCGATTACATTGGTAATAAGTTCCATCGGTTACAAATCGCAGGAAGTCGAAGTATTCGGCATCGAAAGTCTGTTCATTTCCCTGGATGCCGTTACTAACCGTCTTAATGAAGTTGTTATTACCGGTTATAGCAGCCAGGAAAGAAAATTCATTACCGGTTCCATAGCATCGGTGAGTTCCGATGTACTTAAGGATAATGAATCAGTTCCGGGCTTTAACCAACTTTTGCAAGGGAAAGCGACGGGTGTACAGGTTTTGTCTAATTCCGGTGTCCCCGGAGGAAGTTTGACTTTTAGAATTAGAGGGAGCAACTCCATCAATGCAGCAGTCGAACCCTTGTACATTATCGATGGTGTTTTTATCAGCAGCAGTAATCTCATTCAGACAGGCATGGGCAACCAGGCAGCATCAAACCCGATTGCAGATATCAATCCTGCAGATATTGAATCAATAGAGATATTGAAAGATGCCAATGCCACAGCCATTTATGGATCATTGGGAGCTAACGGTGTTGTAATTGTTACTACCAAACGGGGAAAAGTAAATCAAAAAGCCAAAATTGAGTTTAATGCTTCGCACGGATGGTCCAACTTCATTAAAAAGTATAAGGTGGTATCCGGACCTGAATATGCAACCTTGAAAAATGAGTCTTATCATAATACAGCAATAGCCCAAGGTATCTCTTCTGCATCCATCGTTTTACCATTTACTGACCCTTCATCAGTTCCGACTTACGACCGCATCAGCGGTTTATTCAGAACAGCGGCCACCTCCAATTATGAACTTTCGGCCCAGGGTGGAACGTCAACAAGCACGTATTATGTGGGAGTGGGCTACCTCCGACAGGAATCTATCGTCAAGCCATCCGATTTTGAAAGATATTCCGGGAGGTTGAACTATGACAACAATCTAACCAGAAAATTAAAAGTAGGAACCAGCCTCAACATTACAAGAACTTGGAGAAACGTAAGCAGCAATGACAATAACCCCCAGGGAGTCATCAACTCTGCACTATACCCAAAGTCATATCTTCCTGTTTATAATGCTGATGGTAGTTATGCTAAATACGGAAGTTTTGACAATGCTATTGCTTTAATTAACAATCTAGATAACAATGCAGTAGGATGGCGTACCACTGGTAACGTTTATGGGGAGTATGCCTTTCTTCCAGAATTAAAATTACGCAGCACCTGGAGTTTAGACGATGACGATTTATCAGAAAATGATTATTCAAACACACTCATTAGCGCAGGCTATGCAACAAACGGTGAAGCCGACGCATACAGTGCAAAAAATATTGTTTATACCAATGAACAGGTTCTTAATTTTATAAAATCTTTCGGCCAAGGCAAAAAGCATAACATCAATGCTTTGATCGGAAACACGTTGAATACCGTTCAGGTTCAATCGACCAGTGCTATCGGAACAGGATTTGCTTCAAACAGTCTGAAAGACATATCCGTTGCGGCTTCTACTACGGGATCCTCTTCAAAATCGGAGAGCAAACTGGTTTCCTTCTTTGGTAAAGCCACTTACACCTACAACGACAAATACACAGTCGATGGAAGTATCCGTGCTGATGCCTCATCAAAATTTGGTAAAAACAAACGTTGGGGATATTTCCCGTCGGCAGGTATTACCTGGCATGCCAGCAAGGAAGATTTTGTCAAGAAACTGGGGATTTTCGATGAACTTAAATTCAGGGCCAGCATCGGGTTATCAGGTAACCAGAACGGTATAGGCGCTTATGCAGCTCAGGGATTATGGTCAGCCGGATATAATTACATCAACCAGGCAGGTACAGCACCCTCACAGTTAGCAAACCCGGACCTTACCTGGGAAACTACCCGTCAGACAGATTTTGGGACTGAATTCGAAATTCTTAAAAACAGGTTGAGTATTGACATCGACTATTACGATAAATATACCTATGACTTGCTGCTGAACGTACCGGTACCTTACCGTTCCGGGTTTACTACCTACCTGCAAAACTATGGCGCAGTCAGCAATAAAGGATTTGAATTCAGCTTTCATTCAGCCAATTTCGATAATCCTAAAGGTTTCAGCTGGACGACAGATTTCAATCTTTCAACAAACAAAAACAAAATCGAAAAGTTAGCCTCAGATATTACCCTAGGCGCTTCAGGGCGTAATACTTCGATTTTGCGTAAAGGATATGCCATCAATTCGTTCTATCTCTTCAATCAATTATATGTCGATCCTCAAACCGGAAATGCAGTTTACGAAGATGTGAAAAAGGATGGAATCCTTACGGCTGATGACCGCACAGTTGTAGGGAATGCTTTGCCGGATTATACAGGGGGACTTACCAATACCTTTTCCTATAAGAGTTTCGACCTGAAAATATTTGTTTATTTCCAACATGGCAATAAAATAATGAATATGAATGAATTCTTCATGGTTCATGGGGGAACACAAAACAACATCGGCTTTTTAAAACGCCAGTTGGAAAGATGGCAGAAAGCAGGCGATGTAACAGATATCCCAAGGCTGATCACCAGCTATTCCGGAGATCCTTCAACAAACGTAAACGGAGGTTCGGCCAATAACTATGGCGGGGTTGTTGCAAACCGTTCTACCCGTTATCTGGATGATGGTTCCTTTGTCCGGGTAAAAGATATTTCACTGGGATACTCGATTCCGGCTTCCCTGACTTCCAGACTGCACATCAGCAGGGTAAGAGCATACATATCCGTTTCAAACCTGCTCACTTTCACCAAGTACAGAGGTCTTGATCCGGAAATAAGCTCTCAAAGCAACAACCAGAACACTGCCGGATACGATTGGGCAACCGTTCCTCAGCCCCGTACCATCCTGACAGGTATTAATGTCTCATTTTAATTTAAAAGTAAAAAGTTATGAAACATCCATATAGACCTTTAATCAATATATTTCTTCTTTCAACTTCCTTATTATTTGCCTCGTGCAATAAATATCTGGAAGAAAATCCGGAAAATGCCATTACTACGGAGAAATCTATTACCGATGCAGGAACTGCAAGAGCAGCTATTCTTGGTGCCTACGATGCATTGCAGGGCTATTATGCCGGAGATTTTCCGACTCTCGGTGCAATTACGGCAGACAATGTAACGTACAACGGATCGCTTTCCCAATACCTGCAATTAGACCAGAATGCAATCCCTTCGGATAACGTGATCACTGTTGATGCTTATCAGAAAATTTATAAAGCCATCAATTCGGCCAATTCCGTGATTGCTTACGTGCCCGGCGTAACGGACCCCACCTTAGGCAGCGATGAAAAAAATAAAATTCTGGGTGAAGCCTATTTTATCCGTGCCCTGGGTTACTTTGACCTGGGCAGAGGCTGGGGAGGCGTACAACTGCAATTGAAGCCCACTTCTGATCTTTCAGTTTTAAGCGGAATCAAGAGAAGTACACTCGATGAAACTTATGCCCAGGTGCAGACTGATTTGAAACAGGCCGAAAGCTTATTGCCTGAAGATGCCACTACCAGAAACCGTGCACAGAAAAGCACTGCCAGGGCCTTGCGGGCAAGGCTCGATCTTTATCGCGAAAACTGGGACAGTGCCGAATATTATGCAACCCAGGTAATTAACAACACAAAATATTCATTGGTCAAGCCCTATAAATTGTTCTTTACTTCACCTTTTTTAAGTTCAGAATCGGTGTTTGAGTTGACCTTCACATCAAATGACCAGAATGGTTTCTGGAATTTATGGTATCCGGTTTCTTTGGGTGGCCAATATACCTTAAAACCTTCTGATTCCTTCATTACGAAAATCAATGACCCGAACATCGGAGGTTCCAGGAAAAGTCTGATTGCAGCCAGCAAAACCAATGAAATTTACGGCGCCTTGTACAACACCAGTGCAACAAGTACGGATCCTGCCTATGTCATCCGGATAGCTGAATTATACCTGATCAGGGCTGAAGCCCGTGCCAAAAAGGATAAACCGGATTTAGCAGGAGCCATCAGTGATCTTGACCTGGTAAGGGCAAGAGCCGATGTTCCCGGAACCTCTGCAACTACCCAGTCCGACATAATCCAGGCGATTGAAGATGAAAACAGTATAGAATTTGCTTTTGAATCCCATCGCTGGTTCGATCTGTCCAGGACTAAAAGAACCGGTGCTGTCCTGGGAATCACCAATTCCAATTATTGGCTCTTCCCCATCCCTTCTTCAGACATTCTCTCTGACCCGGATGTGACACAGAATCCGGGCTATTAATGAACAACATTAAATAAAGCAGGTTCCAAAAATTTGGAACCTGCTTTAAATTAAAAATTACCTACAAATGAAACAAACAAGTTTGCAGATTAAACACAAACATCAATGGAAATAGCAAACATGGAGTTCCATACGTCTTTTAAAAATAAATTATTAAGTATGAAAAATAAATTATCCCGGGCAGGATTAATAATCCTATTATTTGTTCTGTCCATCAATCAACTTTATGCCCAGAGCAGCTATTTGTTCAGCAGCCGGAATTTTGATAAAAATATCCCGACACCCGAACAGTTTTTGGGTTACCCCATTGGATCACACTTCACACGCTACGACAAAGTCGTGGAATATTTCAGGGAACTTGCCAGGCTTTCAAATAAAGTAAAATTTAATGTCATTGGCAAAACGCATGAAGAAAGGGATTTGGTGATTTTAACCATTTCTTCGTCAGAAAACATTTCGAAGCTTGAAGATATCCGGACAACCCATCTGAAACTTGCCGATCCTTCCCAGCCGGAACCCGACTACGATAAACTACCTGCCATCGTATACCTGGGCTACGGCGTACACGGAAACGAAACATCGAGTACGGAAGCCTCTCTCCTAGCTGCATATTACCTTACGGCTTCGCAGGATGCAGAAATACAAAACTATTTAAGCAAAGTTGTTGTTCTTATCGAACCTGCCTTAAATCCGGATGGAAGGGACCATGCAGCAAACTGGCACAATTCGTGGAAATCGTTCCCTCCGACTTCTGATCCGTTGGATCAGGAACATGTTGAGGACTGGCCCGGAGCCAGGGGAAATCATTACTCCATCAACCTCAACCGTGACTGGTTAAATTTAGTTGCTCCTGAAAGTCAGGCCAGAATTGCTTTTTACCACCAGTGGTATCCCAATATTTTTGATGATTACCATGAAATGGGCACCAACAGCACTTATTATTTCGAACCATCAAAGCCTTACAGTACCTGGAATCCGGTAACTCCAACCTCTACCTATGAAAAATTAAATGTCATCCTGGCTGACCATTTTTCAAAAGCTTTGGACAAAATAGGTTCCTTTTACTTTACCAAGGAAGAATTTGATAATATTGCGCCGATCTACGGCTCTACCTACCCGGATATTACCGGAGGTGTAGGGACAACCCTTGAACAGGGTAGTTCCCGCGGACTGGTTCAGGAAAGTAAAACCGGTAAAGTTACCTTTCCCTTTACCATCAGGAATCAGTTTGTAACCAGCATAGCCACCGTAAAAGCAGCTTATGATGAACGGATTACCTTTTTGAAACATCAAAGGGATTTTTATACCTCTGCGCTCGATCTGGCAAAAAGCAATCCAGATAAAGCCTTTGTTTTCGGAGATAAAGCAGATCAGTCGCTGACTCAGAAATTTCTTGATTTGTTACTAAGGCATCACATCCAGGTTTATGAACTGTCTAAAAATCTTTCGTTAAACAATAAGAATTTTGAAGCCGGCTATGCTTACCTGGTACCAACACAACAACCACAGTATCGCCTGGTACATTCCATATTTGAAGAAAACCATACTTTCAAAGATTCAATCTTCATGGATATTACGGCTTGGTCATTGATCCATGCCTACGGTATTCAATATGCCAAAATCAAAGATCAAAATTTCAGTAAAGGCCAACAGGTTAATGAAGTTAGAAAGCTAAACGGCGGCGTAATAAATGGGCCCACGCAATATGCATACCTGCTGGAATGGACAGAATTCAATTCATATAAAGCTTTATATTCATTGCTTCAAGCCGGCATTGTTGCAAAAACAACCTTTAAGCCCTTCACAACCCAAATCGGCGGTGCACAAAAAGAATTTGGATACGGAACCATCGTCATCCCGGTAGCTACTCAATCTATCTCAGCAGATTCGTTATACAGGTTAATTGAAAATGTCAGCAAAGAAAATAGCCTTACCTTTTATAGTGTCAATACGGGATTTAGTATTAAGGGTATTGACTTGGGCAGTGAAAATATCAGGGCGGTCAAGGAACCCAGAGTTGCTATCCTGTCCGGACCAGACACCTATTCTACTGAAGTCGGCGAAACCTGGTTCGTCTTGAATCAATATCTTGGCGCACCGGTCACAAAGCTTAATACTTCCCTGCTTGATCGCGCTGATCTCGACAAGTACAACACGCTCGTCATTACCAACGGGTTTTATGACAATCTGGGCAAAAACAGTGAAAAGATCAAAAAATGGGTGGCCCAGGGTAATGTGCTGATCACCTTTGAAAAAGCATCTGAATGGGCCGTAAAACAAGGGCTTGTAGCTGAAAATCTTCTTGATACCGCCAAAACTTTGCCGGATAAGGAAAGAATTGATTTTGTAAATGCCTATGAGCATGAAGGAAGCAAAAGATTAAGCGGTTCAATTTATACGGTAGATCTGGATATTACCAATCCCATCGGTTTTGGGTTTAGAAACCGCAGTATTTTTGTGATCCGCGATGAATTTACTTTATTAAAACCCACAAAATCTCCCTGGGGAACAGTTGCAAAATATACAGCAGATCCCCTGGTGAACGGATATGTGTCAAAGGAAAATATAGCAAAGATTAGAAATACTTCGGCCATTGATTATGTGAATGTTGGGGCAGGAACCATTATCCTGTTCTCCGATAATCCAAATTTCAGAGCCACCTGGCCCGAAACCAGCCGCTTATTCCTGAACTCGGTATTGTTCGGCAATCACCTTGACAGACAAAACAGGTATTGATTTTAAATAAGTTAAGTCAGGCAGAAAGAAGAATTTCCTTCGGGAAGTTCTTCTTTTTTTGTTTTGCAAAACTGAGTTGATTGCGAGTTCTGGCAAAATTTTAAATCATAAAAAAGTAAATATTAAGTTCAATAATTTTACTTTTATATCAGAATCAGGCCATCAAAATCTGCCTTAAGAGAATAAAACATGAAGTTAAGAGAATATTTTTCTGTTGCTTTCTTCCTAATTTGCTGTTCCGTATATGGGAAAGTGAATATTTATCATGACTTTGATAACTTTTATCTGGGATCGGACGCTTCAGTGGTTTACTGTTTCATTCAGGATAATATGGGTTTAATCTGGATGGGAACGGACAGGGGGCTATACAGCTACAACGGGTACAATGCTGAAGCCCATCTCTATGTTCCTAAAAACAGCGACATAAAAACGGGGATAAGGATAAATTGCGGCATATTACTTCAAAAAAATCTTTTGTTTCTGGGAACCGATAACGGAATTCTTCTATATAACACGATAACCGACCAATATGAAAATCCTGAAATTTCCTTTGGGGCTGATATCCGTTCTCTGGTTCTTCACCGGAATCAACTTTGGATCGGGGCACAAAACGGACTTTATTGCTACAATATCATTGGTGGAAAGATACAAAAGCTGATTCGCAAGTATGATCATGGTATTCCGCACCGCACCATTTATTCGCTGTTAAATTCAACAAACAATACCTTATACGTGGGAACCTATAATGGATTTTGTTATCTGGACGAAAAACTAAATTGTTTTCAAAAGATAGAGTTGCCCATATTATCAAAAAAGAATAATCTCCTGGTTAATGCTCTCTATGAGGATACAAGGCGAAGGTGTATCTGGGTGGGAACCGAAGGTTATCTTTTTTGTTACTTCCCGGCCACCCATAAAGTGGAATGTGTCAAAGCGCTGAACGGCAATTCCATAAAATCGCTGGCAGCAGACAACAGCCACAATTTACTGGTTGGCACGGATAACGGATTATATATTTATTATCCGGAACAAAAATCGGTAATGCATGTTGTTCACGACTCAAGAGATGTCAAATCCTTGACAAACAATATAATAGAAGCAATCTATATGGATAAGTACCGTAATGCCTGGTTTGGAACCGATTACGGCGTTTCGCACTATCGATATAATAAAAATTACAGTTGGATACTGATTTCTCAGATCACCGGTTCGGGAGATGGTAATCAGTTGAAGTGTATTTTCAAGGATTCCAGAAAAAATCTGTGGTACGGTGGCACCAACGGACTGATATTCAGTCCTTCAGCAAACGAAAAATATATCTGGTATAAGATGGGAGATGACCGCTACCCCATTTCTCATAACCAGATCCGGGATATATATGAAGATCATGGTCATCAACTTTGGGTCGCTACGGATGGTAGTATAAACCGGTATAATTTCACTAAACACCAGTTTGTAAGGTACAACATTGTTGACAAAACAAAAACCCGTAATACCAACTGGTCATACCAACTATTTGAAGATAAGCAAGGCAGGCTGTGGATTGCAACCTGCCTGGGCGGGATATTTGTAGTTGACAAACAGAAATTGTTGGCAAATACTAGTCCATATTATATCGCTGAAGAAAATTTCTACCAGCACAAAGGAAGAGGTGGCTTGTCAGATAATTATATTTTAAAGATAATCAGCGACAAAAGAAATAATATCTGGGCACTGACCTACAACAACTGGCTTGATAAAATAAATCCCCAAACTGGAGAAGTCAAGGAAATCAAATATACAGAATCACACATTGCCAATGGCAGTTCCTATAGCCTGATTTGTGACCGGGAAGGATATGTTTGGGTAGGTTATTTTGGTGGTTTGAGCCGGATAAATCCGGTTAACAACAAGGTTGAACCCATAAAAACCGATATTTTCAAAGATATACGGGTCCGGTCGCTTTCCGAAGAAAATAATCATATTTGGATAAGTGGCCCGGACGGAACCTTTGTTTTGAACAAGCGGAACCTTCAACTTCAACATGTCCGTATCATAAGCAAAGACTTTTCGTGCAGTTTTTATGATGCTTCTTCCCAACGGCTCTATCTGGGAGGAGTAGACGGGTTTGCCGTTTTCCCTTCGGATATAATCAGAAAAATCAATCCTGTTCCCAGTCTGGTTCTTACGGGAATATTGGTAAACGATAAGTTCTTGCAGGCAGGGAAAGATTATAAAGGCGCAGGAATACGAAATCTAAAGGAAATAACTTTAAGTCACGACCAAAACAACGTCAGTTTCGAATTTTCCAATCTGAACTATTCACAGGATGAAGACACGAAATTCATCTATTATCTTGAAGGAGCCGACCACGTGTGGAGAACCTTAAGGAATTATACCAACCGGATTTCATACACCAATCTTTCTCCGGGAAATTATATCCTGCACATCGGATTACCGACATTGGACAACCGTCCCGTTAACCTGCTCAGTTTTTCACTGACTGTACGTCCTCCCTGGTACTACAGCCTTTGGGCAAAGATAATTTATGCCTTACTGTTCACCGGCTTTGTATTGTGGGTGATTCGTTATTTTCAGGACAAGCATCTGGCTAAAATTGAGCGAATTAAACGAAAAAAAACACTTGAACTTACCCGGATGAAAATTGACTTTTTTACCAACGTGTCGCATGATTTTAAAACGCCTTTGAGCCTGATTTTGGGCCCTGTAAGCCAGCTTTTGTCTGAAACAAAAAATCCCCAATTAAAAAAGCAACTTAATCTGGTACGGAAAAATGCGTTGCACCTGAATTCACTCATTCAGCAGGTTATAGGCTTTGAACGGTTAGACGGTTCTCCTGCAAATACATTGATTCTTTCACAAGTAGAATTCGTAGAATTCTGCCGCGGCATATTTTCCATTTATCAGGATGCTTTCCGCACAAAAAATATACAGGCAAACTTTATCCCGAAAGTTAAAATATTGAACCTGAACATTGATGTCGTTAAGTTTGAATCGATTATCAATAATCTTCTTTCAAACGCTTGTAAATACTGCAATGAAGGAGGAAAAATAGAATTTGGACTGAAGGTTGATGACAAATATATTTTGCTTTCGGTTTCCGACACCGGCATAGGGATTCCGGAAAAAGATATACCCTTTGTTTTCGACCGCTTTTTCCAGTCCGAAAAGACTAAAAATAAGCTGGAAGGAACAGGAATAGGACTTTATCTGGTAAAAAGCTATGTTGAACTGCACCAGGGTAAAATATCCATCGAATCCAAAGAAGATAAAGGAACTAGGGTTAACATCAGTTTCCCCATTCAGGAACCGGTTTCTGTATCCGAATACATTTCCGGGAATAATCCGGTTTACGATGAAACTATACCTGTAGAAACGGATAAACCCCTCATTCTGATCGTGGAAGACAATGCAGAGGTTTGTGATTTCATCCTTCAGGTATTGCAACCTGTTTATCGTTGTATAACCGCCCACAATGGGAAAACCGGTCTGGACTCAGCGCTGTCCGGCAATCCCGACCTGATTATTACCGATGTGATGATGCCCGTGATGGATGGCTTGGAAATGTGCAGGCAGTTGCGTAAAAATAAGGAAGTTTCGCTCGTACCGGTTATTATGCTTACGGCCAAAGATGATAAAACCACCCAAGAAATGAGTATTAAAATGGATGTAGATGCTTTTATTCCCAAACCATTCGATACGGAATTGTTGAAATTAAAGATCAAACAATTACTGAAAACGAAAGAAAAAGTGAAAGAAAAAATAAGGATTGATGCCATTTCTACCCCAACAACCATTGAAGCTCAATCCTGGGATGAAAAATTTCTAAGTAATATAACAAACATAATTGAAGATAAAATTGCTGATGTCGATTTAAATGTAACCCGCATCAGTGAGATATCCGGAATAAATTCCAAACAAATTTACCGGCATATCAAACAGCTTACGGGGCTTACGCCGGTTGATTATATCCGCACTATCCGCATGAAAAAGGCAGCCATGCTCCTGGCCCAACAAAAATTCTCCGTTTCAGAAGT
>JAUZOH010000024.1 GCA_030706565.1 Bacteroidota bacterium
ATTAAAAAGTTCCAGGACTTTCCTCCGCGAAGCGTTAAAAACAAAATCCTTATTGACTGCGTACTGTCTGAATGAAGCCGACGCCAGGAGGCGGAATGAGTTGACGCAGTCACAGTCTTTTTTGTAAACTTTTTGTGACGACAAAAAGTTTGAATAAAGTTTTAACGTAAAGAAAACCACGTAGGCACTAAATGGCCCTATGAATTTTAAAATATTTTATAGTGAACTCCGTGACTTAGTGGTTATAAAAACGCTGAAACGCCAAAAGCTGACGGCAATGAAGGCCAAAATTGAGATCTATAAAAAGCTGAAGCTGATAGAAATAAATAATAAAGTCTATTAGATTAATGCCAACTGTACTTGACTGGTTCTTTCAATGAATCTATGAGGATTTTAAAATCTTTTTTATTTCTTGGCAATTTTTTTAATTCTTTATTGAAGTTTCGCAAGTAGCAAAAAGGGGTTATAACGGGATACTGCTTCATATTAATACTCAGTGCAACGCAGCGTAAGAGAATATCATTACATTGAGAAACACTGAGTTAAGATGAGGTCCCCGGAGATGTGCTGTTCTTTGCCTTAAAATTTGGCGACTTGGCGAGAAATGCGTTTCACGCTATGGCACAAAATACATTAATCACTAAGGTACGGAGGGCACTAAGAAATGCTTTTTGATTTTTTCCGTGCTCATAGTGCTTTAGTGGTTTGTATTTGCTTTAAAATTTTATTCTTCCTTTTTATTCTCCCCAAAATAGCGGAGAATGAGATCGCTTCACTAAGTTGTCGTCACAAAAAGGAAGCAAAAAAAACTTGACGAAAAAAATTCGCTTCTTCGCCAGTAGGCGAATACGCTCAGACAGTTTTTCGTCAATAAGGAACTGTTTTTTGACGGCTTCGCCGAGTATTAGAACTTTTGTGATTTAAAAGTTCATTCAATTTCTTTGATATGAAATTATCCTAAATCCTCCAGCCAAGAGGGTCAATATGGCCGGAATGGTGGTCAGCTTGCTCCGCAACAGGTGGTCAACATGCTCCGGAAAATATATATCTGAAGCAGTCTAAATTTTACTTGCGATACTTGACTTCTTTATCAAAGAAATAGTTGATATAAACTAAAGTTCATAGAACAACTGATCAGCTGATTTTAACTGTATTTCTCCATTTAAGTGTTGTTCAATCTGGGCAAGAGAATTTTTAGTTCCTTCGACAAATTCCTTTTGTTGGGGGATAACTTGGTTTCTTTGGATATTTATACAAAACTGAGGTTCTTGATCAATTCCATAAAAAAGAATATTTTTTGAATCATTTTTTTATTCAAACAGCCCGATCAGTTCATCACTGGTGAAGAGGTGCAGCGGATTGTTGACCGAAACAAATGCTTCGGCCAGGTTCGATTTTTTTTCCTGCAACCGGAGAATTTTTTCTTCAATACTGTCTTTGGTGATGAATTTATAAGCCATGACCTTGTTTTTTTGCCCAATACGGTATGCCCTGCTGATGGCCTGGTTTTCAGATGCTGGATTCCACCAGGGGTCCAGGATAAAAACATAATCGGCTGCCGTGATATTCAGTCCGTAACCGCCAGCTTTTAAGGATATCAGGAAAAGGTGGTTATCCGGATCACCCTGAAAACTGTCAATAATTGCCTGCCTGTTGTTTCCGTTAATAGCACCGGTAAGATAAGAATAGCGCCAGTTCTGTTTTTCAAAATAGTCCCTGAACAGGTTGAGGTGCTTGACAAATTGGGAGAAGACCAGAACTTTATGGTTTTCCGAAATCAGATTTCCTATGTTCCGGATTACTTCGTCAAACTTACCGGATTCGGACAAGCTCTGTTTGTCGGTCAAAGCCGGGTGATTGGCCAGCAACCTGAGCTGCATCAATCCCTTCAGGACAAGGAACCTGGTTTTGTTGTCCATTCCTTCTTCCAGGTTTTCGAGCAGACTGTTTCTAATCTCCGATTTTTTTGTCTCATACAGGCTTTTTTGCTCGTCCGACATTTCGCAATAGTACACTTTTTCGGTCAGCGGGGGCAGGTCTTTTTCCACCAATGCTTTGGTGCGCCGAAGAATGAACGGGGCTATCAGCTTCTTGAGTTTTTCCTGCTTATTTTCATTGTTGTCCTTCTCAATGGGAACCTGGAATTCATTCCTGAAAAATTTTAGATTGCCCAATAGGCCTGGGTTCAGGAACGACATCTGTGCCCACAGATCGGACAGGGAGTTTTCAATGGGTGTACCGCTGAGTACCAGGCGGTGTTGGGCCGATAGTTCACTGATGGCATGGTATATTTTGGAATCTGGATTTTTAATGGCCTGGCTTTCGTCCAGAATCAGGTAGTAGAAGTTGAATTTTTTCAGTAATTCAAGGTCATTGCGGACAATCCCGTAGGTGGTCAGCACAATGTCGTAATAGCTGAATTTATCTGCATCCTGTATCCGCGAAGATCCGGTATGTTTATAAAGTTTCAGTTGTGGTGCGAATTTCCCGACTTCATTTTCCCAGTTGCAGATCAGTGATAAAGGCATTACGATCAGCGAAGTCTTGCCGGGCCTGGACAGCCCGGTATCTTCATCATTAAAGAGTGAAGACATCTGTGGGGTTGCCTGTTGTTGCTGAGGATCCCGAAGGTTTTTTTTGACCTTACTTGCCGTAAGCAAGGCAATGGTTTGTAAGGTTTTTCCCAACCCCATGTCATCGGCCAGGCAGCCGCCCAAATTGAGGTCCTGTAGGTACGAAAGCCAGGTATATCCTTCAGCCTGGTAAGGACGCAGGTTGGCATGCAGATCTTTCGGAATTTCAGGCTGGGTAAGTTCTTTCTTGTCCGAAAGTCCTATAAATTCAGCAAAATCTTTTTTCTTTTCCACTTCTTCCAGAAAAGGATAAATCAACCCATAATGGTGTTTTTTTAACTTGGCTGTTTCTCCATTGGCGGTTGAAAACTGCATGATGTCGTAATAGCGGGCAAACCATTCTTCGGGAATCATGGCTATTTCGCCGTTAGGAAGCACATATTCGCGAATGTGGTTTAGAATATGCTTCCTGAGTTTTAAAAAAGGGATCAGGAAATCGTCAAAACGGACAGTGCCATGAATATCAAACCAATCGGTTTTCTTTTGTATTTGCAGGTCAATATCCAGACTGCCAATGAAATATTTGTCTTTAAAAAAATCCTGAACCACTTTAATCCGGTTTTCCTGCAATGTCTGGTTATTCTTGTTGAGCCAGTTCACCAGGCTGCCCATTTGCGCCTCATGTTGCCCGTTACCGGGATTGGCAAGCAACTCGTTTTCCCGTGGAATAATGAAAGTTGATCCTTCGTTGTTTAAAAGTCCCAGAGAAATTAACAGTTCCTTCTTCTCCGCTTCAAAACTGAAGTCTCTGCTTAGTTTTCTAAAGGTATAATTGTTCTCTTTTTTTTCAGAGCTGACAAAACAATTTATTTTTTCATGGAGAAGGATACTTTTTTCTTCATATTTAAAGAAAAGAACAAATTGCGGGTTGCCCTGCAGGCTGTTTTCAAGTTTAATAAAAGTGGAGGGTTCGGACTTCTTTTCAATGATATCAAAGCCAGTGGCTTTGACATTAAAGTTGGTAACAGCAGGAAGGATAAATTTTTGAAAATAGCTTTCCTCACTGCGTTTGGGCACTAAAATATATTCTTTGTCAAAAAAAGGAATTAGCTTTTTGCCGTCAACCCTGTCATTCATCAGGTAGAGCTTGTTTTGCAAGAACAGCCAGCAGGGTTGGAGGGAGACCACCGCAGCCTGCTGGTTACATAAAGTAAGCTCATCATTTCTGTCCTTCAGGGTCAGAAAGTATTTAATTCCCTCGTCATTGCGGATGAAATTGAAAACTGCATCTGCCGGCAGGTTGATGATGTCTATGGATTTATCGAGAATGGGGCTCTCCTTTTTTGCCTTGAAATGGGGATGGATATTCCCTTTGATGAAAAGGTCGATGCAGCGCACCAGGCGTTTTTCAACTGAAGGACGGATGCTTCTGGTAATTGTCTCGGGATCCAGCCTGGCGTAGAAATCCTTTACCGACATTTTCGAACGGCTGAACCGCCTGACTATTGTCTCGTCGCTGTAGTCTTCAATGGTTTGAAAGATCTGTTCTTCAATGGGATTAAGCTGTCGGTCATAATCTTTGATGGTCTGTAAAGTAACCCGGTGGAAAGTTAAGGTGAACTGACCGTTAGCACTGGTTTTAATCATATAAGGACAAAAAATCCAGCCCAGCACACTATGTTTTTCAAGGACAAAGGCCAATTCCATTCTTAAGTTATTTATTAGGGTTTGCTGGGTAGAGTTCATTTTTTTTTATTGATTGTTAATGTTCTTAATTCATTCCATTTGCAAAAATAGAATATCCTTTTTGACAAAAAGCATTTTTTGAGGATTGAATGTGCAATTTTCGAATGTTAAAACTTCTTAAATAAATCTGTAACAATTAATAATAAAACCTTTGTAAATAATTGATATACATATAATTACAAAATTTAAAAATATTAAAAAATGTTAAAACGTCTTTAGCCCAGTTCAAATGAGGTTTTTATAAGGATTTTTTATATATTTTTGAAATGCAAACGAGACAATAACAGTTAGTAATTAAGTACTACAATAAAAATTTACCACATGACATTGACAGAAAAAATAAGCGTAATCTTGCTCGTATTAGTGAGTATCCCTTATGTGAGCCAGGCTATGACGAAAGTAGTAAAAGAAGATACTATTGTAGCAACAGAGGAATATATTGATTCTATCAATCAGCCTTCAATGATCAGATGTCAGATTTTAGACACAGCAAAGCAATATTTGGGGGTAAGATATGCTCGTGGCGGGCAAAGCGAAAATGGTTTCGACTGTTCCGGTTTTGTCCGTTATGTATACAGCAAGCTTGGAATTGAAATTCCAAGGAATTCTGCTTCCCAATTTTTGGCCGGTAAAACCGTTGGCAAAGATTCCATTAATGTAGGCGATTTGGTCTTCTTCCGTTGCAGAGGCCATAGAAATATTTCCCATGTGGGCATTTATATTGGAGATGATAAATTTATCCATTCACCCAGAAGAGGCAAAAGTGTATCAATTTCAAGTTTAAATGAACCTTATTGGAGAAACAAATTTTATAAATCAGCAACTTATCTTGTGGAAAATTAGATTCTTGAATAGTATTTTCATCGAAAATAAAGATATAAACACCAAAAGGCCAGACAAATTTTGTTTGGCCTTTTTGGTGTTTATGACTTCTATTCAAGGCTTGATTTTTTCGCAAAAGATCGTTGCCCCGGATTGTTACCTGTATCCTGTGACCCTTGTTGATTCCCTGTCTGATGATGTACGGGAAAATTCGGGATTGGTCTGGTACAGGCAGAAGCTCTGGACTTTTAATGACAGTGGCGGTGATCCTGAAATATATGCCCTTGACAGCAAAAGTGGAAAAATACTCCAGACCGTGGTTTTTGTCAATGCCAACAATTTTGATTGGGAAGATATTGCCCAGGATTCATCATTTATTTATACAAGTGATAGTGGTAATAATTTTAATTTCAGGCGAAGGTTAACCATTTATAAAGTTAAAAAACGAAGGATACCCGGGAAAAGAAAGTTAGCATACGTTTCTGCATTCAAAATTCATTATACTTATGAAGGACGCAAGGATTTTTCATTTAACATGGGAAAGACTTCTTTTGATTGCGAGTCTTTATTTGCCATGGGTGATTCATTGTACGTCCTGACCAAGGATTGGAAAAATAAGGTTACGGAGCTTTATTCCCTTTCAAAAATAAAACACAGGCAGATTGCCCGTTGCGTAGGAAGATTTAACAGCAAAGGATTAATTACCGGAGCTGACATTAGCCCGGATGGAAAAACTGTTATCCTGTGCGGGATTACAGGAGGGATTCCGTTTATCTGGGTTTTGCAAGATTTCCAGGGTGGCAATATCTTTTCCGGGACAGCGAGGCGTTATCTCTTTCCCGTTTTAAAAGGGATTCAAATGGAAGGCATTGCCTTTTCGGGTAATCACCATATATTCTTATCTGCCGAAAAAACTTCTGTTCCAGCCCGTTTATACAGCCTTGACCTCCCCTAGAAATCTTACGGTATTTTTCTTTCATCCGGGGATTTGTGTAATTTTGGCAAAAAATTAAGATTCAATGACAGTTTCAGTGAAAAATACATCTGATGAGGAATTGATGGAGAAAGGCGAATTACTGCCTATCGTGGAAGATTTTTATACCATCCAGGGAGAAGGATATCATACGGGGAAAGCTGCATATTTTATCCGTATCGGTGGCTGTGATGTAGGTTGCAGCTGGTGTGATTCAAAGGTTTCATGGAATCCTGATGTTCATCCTTTAGTAAGCACAAATGATGTTATTAAGCGCGCTTCGGAATACCCGGCTAAAGCGGTAGTCGTAACTGGTGGTGAACCTTTAATGTATAATCTCGATTATCTGTGCCGCGGATTGAAAGATAAAGATATTCAAACATTTATTGAAACATCGGGTTCACATCCTTTTTCAGGTGAATGGGATTGGGTTTGTCTATCACCCAAAAAGCAAAGTCCTCCTCTCGAAGAGTTTTATTCCAAAGCGGATGAATTGAAAGTAATCATTATGAATGAAGAAGATCTGCAGTGGGCCGAAGAAAATGCAGAAAAAGTAAATCATGACTGCCTCTTATACCTTCAACCGGAGTGGAGCCATTTTAAAACCATTATTCCGGTTTTGGTTGATTATGTAAAACAGCATCCCAAATGGCTAATCTCACTTCAGTCGCATAAATTTATGAGGATACCTTAAAAAAAGCCCCCGCAATATTTAAAATTGCGGGGGCTTTTTTTAAGGCGGATACGTGTTATTCTTTTACAGGTATCGTCTCTCCTTTTATTTCAAGTTGGGCAGAAATTACATTTTCAAGTTTCTTATCTTTTTCAGGTTGTTGGCCTCCAATGGAAATGTTGACTATTCCCGGTTCAACAACACGGCAGTATGCAGTATCCACTACCGATAATTGTCGTGGGTTTAATACAAATTCAACCTTTTTCTTTTCTCCTGATTTTAGATGTATCCGGTGAAATCCCTGTAATGAAAGGTTTGCTACCGGCACAGAAGCTTTTTGATGGCTGAGGTAAAGTTCAACAACTTCGTCCCCGTCTTTTTTCCCGATATTTTCCACATCAGCAGTGACATTTACCTGATCTCCGGCATTGACCGAGGCAGGTAAACGGAGATTGCTATATTTGAATTTGGTATAGCTTAACCCATATCCAAAACCATATAGTGGTAGTCCTTCAAAATAACGGTATGTCCTGCCTTTCATGTTGTAATCTTCAAAAGGAGGCAGTTGATCAACATTTTTATAGAAGGTAACCGGCAATCGTCCTGCAGGGTTGTAATCACCAAAAAGTACGTCGGCAATAGCGGCTCCACCTTCTTCACCGGGGTACCAGGCTTCGAGAATTGCAGGTATTTTTTCATTGGCCCAGTTTACGGCCAGTGCACTTCCATTAAGAAGTACCAATACAACTGGTTTTCCGGTGGCATACAATTCTTTTAATAAATTTTCCTGTGCTGCAGGCAAATCGAGCTTTGTCCGGTCACCGCCGCTAAAGCCGTCAGCATTTACCTTCATTTCTTCTCCTTCAAGTCTTGGAGAAATCCCCCCTATGAAAACAATGGCATCTGATTTTTCAGCCAGCGATAGTGCTTCTTTTTTTGGGTTTTCTCCAGTTTTTCCCCATTTCAGGCTAATCGTGGCTTCCCCTTTGGTTTGAAAATATTCGATCTTGATATCATGTTTTTCGCCTGCCTTCAAATTGATTTTTCCTTCCTTTGAGGTGGCTGCCTGTTCCTGCCAGCTTTCCAGAAAAAGTTTATTGTCCAGGTATAGTCTGTACCCATCATCTCCGGTGACCTGTATCATGTATTCACCCGTGGAGGGAGCAATTAGTTTTCCCGTCCAGCGGATGGAAACATCATTGCTTTTCATGCCTTTGATTGGCCCGTTTGATTCCCAACTTAAATTTATGCTTTTATCTATCCGGGTTGCAAAAGGTTTGCCTTCAAAATTGTTGTTGTTGAAATATTCACCTCTTAAACCTTCAATTTTTCCGGTGGTGAGTGCTTCACCTTTTATTATTCCCAAGGCCGGAGAATCATTTGTCCAACTACAGCCTAAGGCATAATTGACTTTTGTGGTGGTTGACACTTTATTCATGATCCCTTCAAGAGGTGTGATTGCTTTAGATGGAGTTCCGTTATAATTTCCATACATTACTTCCTGTACATTGGCATTTGGCCCTATAACTGCAATTGAGCGGATATTTTTCTTCAGAGGAAGTGTGTACCCCGTATTTTTAAGAAGAACGATGGACTGCCGGGCAGTTTCAAGGGCGAGCTGGCGGTGTTCATGGGCATTGTTTACAGAAAACGGGATCTGGGCGTATTTGACCATTTGAGGAGGGTCAAAGAGGCCTAATTTAAAACGGGCCATAAATAAACGCCTAACGCTTTCATCTATTTCTTTTTCGCTAATTAACCCCTTGTTAACTGCCTCCTTCAAATATTGAAAGGTATTGCCACAATTCAAATCGCAACCAGCTTTCACTGCACAGGCAGCAGCTTCTGCTCCGGAATTAACGACTTTATGGGTTCTGTAAATATCTGCTATTGCGTCACAGTCGGATACAACGTATCCCTGGAATCCCCAGGTATCCCTCAAAGTTTTCTTAAGCAGCTGGTCGCTGGCACAACAGGCCTGCCCCATATACCGGTTGTAGGCTCCCATAATTGAATAAGCCCCTGCCTCGCGGATGCAGGCTTCAAAAGCAGGAGAATAGGTTTCCATAAAGTCCCGTTCATCTATACGCGCATCGAAACGATGCCGTTCCGGTTCTGGCCCGCTGTGTACGGCAAAATGTTTAGGGGTGGCTACAACTTTCAGATATCTCGGATCATTACCCTGTAATCCTTTTACAAAAGAAACGCCTATTCTGGAGGTTAGATAGGGATCTTCTCCATAAGTTTCCTGTCCCCTTCCCCAACGGGGGTCCCGGAATATATTGATGTTAGGTGACCATACTGTCAGGCCCTGATAACGGCCCCTTTGATTTTTCTTTTGAAAATCATTGTACTTTGCCCTGAATTCATCGGAAATTACAGAGGCAACTTTATAAATTAAACTGTCGTTCCAGGTGGCGCCTAATGCAATCGCCTGGGGGAAAACTGTGGCTATACCGGCTCTGGCTACTCCATGCAGGCCTTCATTCCACCAGTTATATGCGGGAATATCCAGCCGGGGTATGGCTTGTGCCACATCCATCATTTGAGATATTTTTTCATCCAGCGTCATCTGGGATATTAAATTATTCACCCGTTCTTCAAACGACAGGTTTATATCTTTATAAGGTTGTCCTTTAACAAGCGGCAACAATAAAAAGGTTCCAATCAGGATGGCAAATAACCTCCTGAATAATGGAAAGCATGTTTTTTTTAGTTTCATAGATTAAAGTTTCTAAAATTAGCAATGTTGAACAACGGCAATTTATTAATATCCGTTGATATTCAGTGTCTCTATTTAATTTTTTTAACAAAAAAATTAAATTAATTAAGAATAAGGCACTGAATTTTATATATTTGAATAAGCTTTGTGAAAATACGTAGGTGTACTCACTTAAATTTTTGCCTTGTAACAATGACTATCCCCCGATCTGCAATATGGGTATTGGCGGTGTCAACATTATTTATTTTTCCTGAAATAATCATAAAGGCACAGGAGAATAATGTTGTTTTTGAACACCTTTCTGCCTCACAAGGGCTTTCGCATAATTCTGTTTCGGCCATTATTCAGGATAAGGACGGTTATATGTGGTTCGGAACGGAAAATGGATTGAACCGTTATGATGGTTATGATTTTAAGATATTCTCTGCTGAACCCAAAAATCAAAACAGTCTGAGCAACAATAGCATTACCTGCCTTTATGAAGATAAGAAAGGTGGCTTATGGATTGGTACAACCAATGGGCTTAATCGCTACAATAAAAATAAAGAAGACTTTTCTACTTTTCTTAAAAATGAACAAAGTTCATCCCGTTTAGGCTGCAATTGGATCAATACGATTTTTGAAGACAGATCAGGGACCTTGTGGATTGGAACCCGGGGCCAGGGATTGATCAGAATGGACAGGGAAAGGGGAAAATTTTTCTCTTTTATCCATCAGAAATCTAATCCGCTTAGTATTCCAAATAATAATGTGAATGCTATCATCCAGGACCATTCTCATATTCTTTGGATAGGCACCAGCAAGGGAATCGTAAAGTATAATCCGTACACAGGCAAGTTTATTGCCTTTAACCGGAATGCCTTGCCGTTTCCGGTTCGTGAAGGAATCGTCACAACTTTGTTCGTCGACAGATTTAATAATGTCTGGATTGGAACATTGAATAATGGGGTATACAAATATGACCCTTTTAAGGATGTTTTTACAACTTTTCAGATTGTAGGGGAAAAGGATCAGGTCATAAGCAATAACCGGATTGTTGATATTCAGGAGGACAGAGAACATCACATCTGGTTGGGAACCAGGTTTGGAGGTTTGAATGAATATGATCCTTCGACAGGTAAGGTGAAAATATATCAGAATAATCCACAGGATAATCAGAGCCTGAGTGACAATAATATATTTTCCTTATATGAAAGCTCTACCGGGATTTTGTGGGTTGGTACCAAAGTGGCTGGTGTCAATAAATACAATCAACAGATAAAAAGATTTACAAGATTAAGACATCTCAATAATTATGATAAAAGTTTAATTGACAATATGGTCAATGGATTTTGCCAGGACAAAAATGGAAATATCTGGATTGCAACACAAAATGGACTTTCATTTATGAATGGCAGAGACCAGAAAGCATCATTTATCAACTACCTGCAGAATGGAACAAAACAAAATGTAGTGTTGAATAATGCTTTTACCTGTATTGTGGAATCCAAACATGGTGCCGGAAATCTTCTTTGGATGGGGAATGAGGGTGGGGGAATCAGTTGTTTTGATCCTAAGGAAAAAACTTTCAGGTATTATGACAGAAAATCTGACAGCGTAAAAAATTATAAGAACCATTGTGTCCGCTCTATTATTGAAGATTCACAGGGGTTAATCTGGCTAAGATTTGATGATTGTTCGGGGGAAAGCCTTGATATTTTTGATCCCAAAACTGGAGAATTTTATAGCGATACTTATAAGAAGTCTGATTTATTATTTGTAAATCAGAATGTTACATGTTTGTTTAAAGACAGAAATAATATTTTTTGGATTGGTATAAAAGGTAAAGGATTGATTTGTTTGGCAAATGGGAATTCCCGTAATTTCACATCGGCAAAATCGTTAAAGTTAATTGATTATTCCCTTTATAATAAGCTTTTAAGTGTTAATGATATATATATTATTCATGAGGACAGAGGAGCTAACCTTTGGATAGGTACAGGGGGCGGAGGGCTTTTCCGGTTAGAAAAAAAGACTGGACGATTCACTTCTTTCAGTAAAAAAAATGGTTTACCCAGTAATGTTATTTATGGAATACTTGATGATGCTGAGGGGAATTTGTGGATTAGTACCGATAAGGGATTGGCAAGGTTTAATCCCCATACTTTAAGCGTAAAAGTTTATGATTCCAGGGATGGTTTGCAGGATAATATCTTTAACCGGGGATCTTTTTTGAAAACTGATGACGGATATCTGCTTTTTGGCGGTATAGAAGGGTTTAATATTTTTAAGCCCGTACAAATCTGGAATAATGCTTTTATTCCACCCATAGTGTTTACTCGTTTTACGGTGATCAATAAGCCGGTGGGTATAGATGAAAAGTTCCATAACAGGATTATTTTAAAAGAAGCTTTAAATGCAACCCGGGAAATAGTTCTTCATTACAATGAAAATATTTTCACGATTGAATTCGCAGCCCTGGATTATACTATTCCGGAAAAAAATTCATATTCATACAAGCTGGAAGGTTTCGATAAGGAATGGAATTGCACTACCTCTTCAAGGAGATATGTTACTTACAATAATCTTTTACCAGGCAGGTATTTATTTAAGGTAAGGGGTTCTAATAACGATGGAACCTGGAACTTCAAAGGCAACGAGATAAGGATAATTATTCTTCCCCCATTTTGGAAAACTTTATGGTTTAGATTAATCGAACTGTTGTTTGTTATTTCCTTAATTTGGACCTATATGAATGTCCGGGAAAAATGGTTGAAAAAAGAAAAAAAGGCTTTAGAAGTGAAAGTGAAGGCACGCACCCGCGAAATTCAACTTCAAAAAGAAGAACTTCAATTTCAAAAAGAAAAAATTGAGGAAAAAAGGGACGAACTTAAAAAGTCTAACAATACAAAAGATAAGCTTATTTCAATTATAGCCCATGATTTAAAAAATCCTTTTAACGCGATAATTGGTTTGTCGGAACTATTATCCTTCAATTACGAGGATCTGGAAAATGGGAAAAGACTTGAGCTTGCCAAATACATTAATATATCCTCAAAGAATGCCTATAGTTTGCTTGAAAACCTCTTGCAATGGGCCAGAACGCAGAATAATAAAATATTCTTCAGTCCTGTAAAATTTGATTTAAGTGAGGTGATTATTGAAAACGTACAACTTTTAAGCCTTTCTGCCGAAAGGAAACAAATCACCATTTTTTCGCAGATACCCCCGGAAACCTATGTATACGCCGACCGTAACATGTTAAGCACTATAGTCAGAAATCTGCTTTCAAATGCAATCAAATTTACGTGTACCCGGGGAGAAATAAATATAAGTTCTACTCTGACCAACCATTTTGTGATCATTGAAGTATCCGATAATGGAATTGGCATGTCTTCAGAACAGATGGAAAGGTTATTTTGTCCAAATGAATTTGTGTCGACCACCGGTACTGAAGGAGAATCGGGTTCGGGGTTGGGATTGATTGTTACAAAAGAATTTGTGGAAAAGAATGGGGGCAGGTTGGAGGTTCATAGTCAACCGGGTAAAGGCAGTACCTTCTCCTTTTCCATACCTGTTTAATTGGAATTGTTCAGGAAAATGAAACGTTCAGGGATAATTTTGTTATATTTTACAGGCAACTCGAACAGGAAAGAAGTCCCTTTGCCAAGCTGTGATTGGATTTTTAATTCTCCTCCCAGCAATTTAACATATTCTTTCGATATGGTCAGTCCCAGTCCGCAACCTCCGAATTCCCTTCTGGAACTATTATCCAGCTGTCTGAACCTTTCAAAAATAATTTGCTGGTTTTCAGGTGCTATGCCTATCCCAGTATCCTTCACTTCAAATTCTATGTTGCCGGAATGAAATTTGCAGGTGAGTTTTACATAGCCTTTCTGGGTAAATTTTATCGCATTGGACATCAGGTGGTTAATAATCTGCTTGAGTTTGTTCCCATCGGTATTGACCATGATCATATTATCCGGGAGGTTGTTTTCAAGTATCAGTTCCAATCCGTTTTTTTGTGCAGAAGGGCAGAAAAGGGAATAAATATCTTCAAGTAAAGACCTGAGATTAATCTCATTACGGGTTATTTTTATTTGATTGGCTTCAATTTTTGCGATGTCAAGGATTTTGTCAATAACGTCCAGCAGGCGAAGACAGCTTTGATTAATGATTTCCGTATATTGAATTCTTTTCTCAAAACTCAGGTTATTGTTGGAAAGTAAAGTCGAAAAGCCCATGATTCCATTCATGGGGGTCCGGATCTCGTGCGACAGGTTTGCCAAAAAAGCAGTTTTAAGCATTTCACTGTCTTCCATTCTTTTCCTGGCTCCGGATAATTTGTCCTGAAATTTTTCCCTTTCTATATTCCGGCAGGTAATACCCATTATCAGAGTGATGAGATTAATATCAGTTTGGTTATAATTACCTGTTTTATTGGCTAAACCTGTCAGAGCTACCAAACTATTATCTAAGATAACAGGGATAACCATGATTTTATGAATATAGGTGAAGAGTTTTGGGCTATTTGGAAAATTGAGTCTGGCTGTATCATTTACTATAATTGGTTTCTCCAGCCCGAAAAATTCTTTTAATGAGGATGCAAAATCTTTAACTTTTTCAAATGTATTTAAATCATTGTTAGATTCTTTCGCGTAGCAATTGGGTTTAAAAATCAGGATTGATTTTTCACATAAAAGGACAAAACCGGATTTACTTCCGGTGAGATAGATTGACTCATCCAACGCTTTTTCGATAAACTGCTGGTCGTTTTGAAAATTCCCCTGTAAAATGTCAAGCAGACTTCTCAGGCGGGCATCTTCGTATTCCCTAACCATGGCTTTCGTTTCCGTAATATCTGTTTGGCGGTTTAAAAAGCCCCAGATCCTTCCATCATTTCTTGTTAGGGACATAAATGTGTTTTTTGTAATCAAAAGGCTTGAATCTTTCCTTTTTTGTTGCAGCTCTTCTTCTGCTTCCCCTTTTTCAAATAAAGTGTAAAATATCTTCTTTATTTTCTCCGATTGGCAATCGAAAAAATTGTTCAATGTTATTCCGATTATTTCATTCTTTTTAACCTGATATTGTTCAATAAATTTTTCGTTGACCTTTACAATTTTTCCTCTTGAAAAAATATCATTTAAAAATTTGTCCTTTTCTGCGATATTCCGGTTAAATGGTTCTTTAAAAATGACCAGCATTAAACCTTCAGTTGACGATTTGAAAAGCATCTCCCAAAAAGGAAGAATTGCGCCAGAGGGGATGCCCTTTCCTTTCACCCTCGAAATGTTCAGATGAGAATCTCCAAAATTGTTTGTTAAAAATGTATTCCGGTTCATCTCTTTGCCCATATTTTCTTTCATTACTTTTTTAAAATTGGAAATACGTCAAGACATCGCTTTTACGAAGAAAAAGCAAAAACAGCTGAAAAATTATCATTTTTTTTTGTATATTTATAAACAAAATACTTTCAGGGCCTAAGGTTGAAAGTTTATGTGTTTCCAAATGTCATACGCAATATGTAGTCTCTCAACTATTTTTAATTAAAAGTATAACTCTGTTATTTATTATACTTCCGATGAAAATACTTATTGTTGAAGATGAAAAAGAATTGTCAAGATCTATAAAAACATACTTAACCCTCGAAAGGTATGTCTGCGAAAATGTTTTTGATTATTCCCATGCTTTCGAGAAAATTCAATTATATACTTATGACTGTATCATAATTGACATAACATTACCCGGTGGGAATGGTCTGGATTTAATCACTCTCCTGAAAAAGATGCAACCGGATACGGGCGTGATTGTTATTTCGGCCCGAAATTCACTGGACGATAAGATAAAAGGGCTTGAAATTGGGGCCGATGATTATCTGACCAAACCTTTTCACCTTTCGGAATTAAATGCAAGGATAAAATCTATCCTTCGCCGGAGGAATTTTGAAGGGAGTAATGAGTTTTGTGTCAATGAAATAACGATTAATCCGGATTCTTTTCAGGTATTTGTAAACCATCATCTTTTAAATCTTACGCCCAAAGAATTTGATCTTTTATTGTATCTGGTTTCCAACCAGAACAAAGTGATAACTAAGGAATCAATAGCAGAACATTTGTGGGGCGACGATATTGATATGGCCGATACTTTTGATTTCGTCTATACCCATATTAAAAATATCAGAAAAAAAATCATCAAATCAGGTGGCCATGATTATATCAAAACCGTTTACGGATTGGGGTATGTCTTCAAGACCAATGAAATTGTTGACTAAAACCACCCTCAAGCATTTGATTTTTTCCCTGCTGATTTTCTTTTCTGGCGGAATAGCCTTTTACGGGGTGGTTAGCTCTTTTGTATTTAGACAGATTGATGAGACTCTTATTGCCGAGCGCGAAATCATCGAAGAGCAAATTGACCACCTGGACAGTATACCTGATTTCAGCACGGTCTTTGGACATCATATAGAAGTAACGCTTTTCAATCATTATGTAAAACCTTCTCAAAAGTTTCATGATACTATACTCATCAATGCCCAGGACGGAGAATTGGAACATTACCGGCATCTGTTGATCACCAACAATACCGATCAACATAAAAGTTATTCCATCAGTATTTTTAAATCGCTTTCAGAAACCCGCCAGTTGATGCAGGTTATTTTTTTGATTGTCTTTTGTTTATCGGTGATACTGCTGATTAGCCTGACTATATTAAATTATTCTATTTCTAAACGTTTATGGGTGCCTTTCTACGATACCCTTTCGAAAATGCAGAATTATTCGATTGAAGAAAAAGAACCCCTTTCTTTTCCATCGTCCACGGTGATTGAATTTAACCAACTTAACAACGTGGTACGAATTCTTACGGAAAAAATAAGAGCCGATTACCTGAATCTTAAAGAATTTACTGAAAATGCCTCACACGAGATTCAAACCCCTTTGGCCATAATTAAATCAAAACTTGAATTATTGATTCAAACCGATAATTTGGACAAAAAACAAATCAATGAAATCAAATCCATTTATGAGGCTACCAACAGGTTATCAAAATTGAACTATGCACTTTTGCTGATAACAAAGATACAAAACCAACAATTTACTTTTGTTGAACCCGTTTGTTTCAATCATGAAATTAACAGACTGCTGTTAAATTTTGAGGATATCATCAGTCAGAAAAAGATCAAGGTTTCAACTGATTATAATTCTGAGATAACTTTAAACATTAATCCAGATCTGGCTGAAATATTACTTAACAATCTATTGTCAAATGCAATAAAACATAATGTGGAAAACGGTACCCTGGATATACTTCTGAATAAAGCCGGGCTGGTGATTTCCAATACCGGGCCCCAATTGGATGTGGATCCTAAATTATTATTCCAACGGTTTAGAAAGGCAAATTCATCCGGTTCCTTAGGTTTGGGTTTGTCTATTGTCCAGAAAATTGCTGTTTCTTATAAGATGAATATAGATTATTCATTAAATAATAAATTACATATTGTTAAAATAGATTTTCCGGCAAATTTATTGATCTGAGGTTTTGCTTCAGGATTGCTACAGAATCTTTTAGTAACTTTTGTAATAATTAAAACTTAAAACTTTATGTAGCATGAAAAAATTATTGTGTATTCTTGTTTTGGCATTAGGAGCACTGATGTTGAATGCGCAAACCAAAACCACCATTAAGGTAACTGACTTGCGTAAGCCCATTAGCGACTATGTCGCTAAAAATCTTCCCGGTTATAAAACCACTGAAGCCTATAAGGTTGACACTAAAGGAGTCATCACTTATGAAGTAGCTGCCATGAAAGGTAAGGATCATCAGATTTTGACCTTTGATAAAAATGGCAAGTTCATGAAGAAAGTATCTAAGGAGATGAAGAAAGAAGAGAAAAAAGGAATTAAAAAGGAGAAAACTCCGGTTATGAAGAAAACTAAAAAGACCGGAGTTGCTCCTAAATAAGGGATGTGAATTAACGATTTTTATCATATTGCAAAGAGGGTGATTTGAACAAAATCACCCTCTTTTTCTACTAAAAACTAAAACTACTAACTAAAACATAATTTTACCGGATGTCCTTATTCTACTTTTGTAAATGCTTGTTCCAGATCAGCTATCAGATCTTCAGCATTTTCAATACCAATTGACAGGCGAATCAAGTCTGGAGTAACCCCTGCAGCTTTTTGCTCTTCTGCATTTAATTCTGCATGGGTAGTACTTGCCGGATGAATAACCAGGGATTTTGCATCTGCAACATTAGCAAGCAGGGAGAAAAGTTTCAAGCTGTTGATAAATACCTTTCCTGCTTTCTCTCCGCCTTTAATTCCGAAAGTGAAAATTGATCCTGCTCCTTTGGGTAAATATTTTTTTGCCAGATGGTGGTATTTGTTTCCTTCTAATTCGGGATAATTCACCCAGGCTACTTTAGGGTGGTTTGATAAATATTTGACGATCTTTCTGGCGTTTTCCACATGACGTTCAACCCTTAAGGACAATGTTTCCAGGCCCTGGATAAACAGGAAGGCATTTAACGGAGCTACAGTGGCACCGGTATTTCTCAACAACTGAACCCTGGCTTTGGATATATATGCTGCTGCCCCCAGATCATTGGCATAACGTATGCCGTTATAACTTTTATCAGGAGTAGTGAAATCAGGGAATTTCCCGCTTCCAATCCAATCAAATTTTCCGCCATCGACGATGACTCCACCGACTGCCGTTCCGTGGCCACCAATAAATTTGGTTGCTGAATGAACCACAACATCAGCTCCATATTCTATAGGCCTGACAAGATAAGGTGTTCCAAAGGTGTTGTCGATAATGAACGGGATCTTATTTTCGTGGGCAATTTTTGCAACCGCTTCAATATCCAATACATTGATTCTTGGGTTTCCTATGGTTTCGCCATAGATGGCTTTGGTTTTAGGAGTGATGGCTTTTCTGAAATTTTCCGGATCATCGGGATCAACAAATATGGCGTTAATTCCAAGTTTCCGCAGTGTTACATTGAATAACTCAAAAGTCCCGCCATAAAGGGTAACTGAGGATACTATGTCATCTCCTGAATTTGCGACATTAAGTATGGAATATAGAATAGCGGCCAGTCCTGATGATGTTGCCAGAGCGCCTATGCCTCCTTCTAATTCTGCTATTCTTTTTTCAAATACATCTTCTGTGGGATTCATGATCCGTGAATAGATATTCCCGCTTTTTCTTAAATTGAATAAGTCGGCTGCATCGTCTGCATCATCAAACACATAAGAGGTGGTCTGATAAATAGGTACTGCTCTTGATTTGGTTGCCGGATCTACTTGCTGGCCTGCATGAACCTGTAAGGTTTCAAAATGAAATTTTTGTTCTGACATGACATGAAAATTTTAAGGTTTATTGAATATGAATTAATTTTAAATTTTATTTGAATGTTGAAAACTGCGGGTGGAGCTGATTTACCATATAAAGCAGCAGAATTGTATAAGGCAGCCGGTCATCATACAATGCATGACAGCCATAGTGAAATTCCCTGAAGTTGATGGATGGAATTTTACCTTTGTGGCTGCTTTCAGATTATATGTAAAAAATAATTGCATTTTTGTATGATTTATTTTTCCTGTAATCGCCTATGACCGGGAATATTATTTTCCTGATTTTTCTCTGTTTTTACGTTACAAAAGTGTTGTAAATAAAATTTTTGTGAAATCGCCTTTATGAGGTATTTTATATACCTAAAAATGGGTAGAAAATGTAAGATTGTTGATGATTAAATTTTAAAATCAGTCGAATTACTTAGTCTATACTTTCAATTAAATACTAAACTGAAAAGAAACCATGTTAAGATTAATTTTTTCATTGTTTGTTGTTTTTCACGGGCTCATACACCTGATGGGCTTTATAAAAGCCTTTAAATTCATTGAAATCAAGAACTTTAATCTGATTATATCCAGGCCGGCCGGGATTTTATGGCTACTGGCAGGGGGATTATTTATTTTGACCATTATTCTTTTCCTTTCTAAAGTTGAATGGTGGTGGGTCATTGCAATTCCAGCCGTCATCCTGTCACAAATCCTGATCATCGCGGTTTGGCATGAGGCAAAATTTGGAACAATTACCAATATGATCGTTGTTTTGGTGGCAATTGAAGGATTTGGATGCTGGCAGTTTAACCGGATGGTGAAAAATGAATTGAATTTGTACACATCTTTTGTTGGGGAAAATAAAATGGTTACCCCCGAGATGCTCGGAAAAGTGCCGCCTGTGGTTCAGAAATGGCTTCGACGTTCTAATGTGGTTGGGAAAAATGAGACTCAAAGCGTTTATCTATTTCAGGGCGGGGAAATGCGTACCTCTCCTAATGGGAAATGGATGCCCGTCAGGGCAGAACAATGGTATATGATTCAGGAACCTTGTTTTCTGTGGATCGCGGATGTACAAGCTGCACCTTTTATCCATCTTAAAGGAATGGACAAATTTGAAAACGGGAAAGGTAAAATGCTGATCAAACTACTTTCTGTTTTCCCAGTCGTGAATGCTTCCGGCGAAAAAATTGACCAGGGGACCATGCTGCGCTATCTTGGTGAAATTGTCTGGTTCCCCTCTGCTGCACTTTGTGATTACATTAAATGGGACCAGGTTGATTCTCAGAGGGCAAGGGCAACCATGACTTACGCGGGTCTGACTGTGTCCGGATTATTCAAATTTGATGAAAATGGTGATGTGGTAAGCTTTGAAGCTAAA
>JAUZOH010000025.1 GCA_030706565.1 Bacteroidota bacterium
CCCCTCCTGGAATCCATTAATAATAGTCATTAAAATCGGTCAACGAATGTTTTACCCTTGAATTTGCCGCAGAACGTAAGTTCTGTTAATCCCTTTAGCCTGTATATATTGCAGATTAAACAAATTGGGCATTTAATTCATATTGAAATTTAATGGTTTCATCAAAAAAATAAATAAAATCATTCCTTGAAAATTAATATTTCCATATTTTTAAATAACACAAATTAGATTTTTTATAACTTTACGAACAAACCTGATTAAATGGATATAAAAGATTTTTATTTGGAAGGAACCAAAAATACCCCGGAAATCCAGTTCCGTTGCAATGGGAATATGTTAATAAAAGGTCGTTCAATTCCTGAAGATCCGGCAAAATTTTATGTGGTTATAGAAGGCTGGGTAAAAGATTATGCGTTAAACCCGCAAGCGCTGACTACTATAGATATTGAATTGGAATATTTTAACAGCGGGTCATCCAAATCCCTTTTATTGATTTTCCGCGATTTGTCAGAGGTCTGCAACAACGGCCATAAACTGGTTATCAACTGGTATTATGAAGAAGGCGATGACGACATACTCGAAAGAGGCGAATATTATGCCAGTCTTGTAAATGCGAAATTTAATTTTATTGAAGTTAAGCAGGCTTAAGTTTAATCCTCTAAACTTTCATAATAGCTAAGAACTTTGACCAGGCTGTCGTTTTCTTTCAGATTCAGCCTATGTCCTTTTATGAACTTCTTCAGCATGGGTGCTTGATCATTGAGCAGATTAAGAATATCTTTTTGGCCTGATTTCAACTTATAAATATTCCCATTCTTTTTTTTCAGAAAAAGCAAATCGTTATTTATAAATTCGTCATCTTTTACTTTAACCCGGCTGGCAGATTTCTCACCTGCTTTAATATATTCCTTGAGCCTGACTTTAAAAAGCAGATTTTTCCCATGATAAATATCTTCTACAAATTTTTCCTGACGACTTTTGTCCTCTTTCAAACTGATGACTACTTTTTTAAATTCATTCTGTTGCTTTGAATCCGGGTTTTCTAAAACGAAATGGTCAATGATTTTTTTCTCTATCCTAAAAGAATCTCTGGAAACCGTGTCCAAATAATGAAGTTCATCTTTGTAGCAATTATATTTTAAACGTACATTTTTGATGATTTTACCGGGATAGAGGTATAAATCGCCCTTTTGCCAGTCCGGGTATAGGTAAGGCGAACCTTTTATCCCCTCATAATTGTCATAGTAGGGGTGAAGCATGTTGCTGTAAGCTGGCGACGACAGTTGATCGGCACTGATAAAAACAGTATTCCCGTTTTGTTGGGCACTGGCTATAAGAGCAATTGTCAGCAGGAAACTGAAGAAGAAAGTTTTTTTCATGGTTTTGGTCTCCTTTTTACAGCAATGCCCTGTATAATTTGAAATAAATCAGAATTATACAGGACCTTAGGAAGAGGTTTAAATTTATTTCCTGAAAGTTTTTACTGAGTTTGCCTGTGCCGTTGGCATGATAATCATATCATTGATGTTTACATGCGGTGGACGGGTAACTACAAAAAGAATAGCATCGGCAATATCATCTGCACCAAGAGGGGTAAGCCCTTCATAAACCTTGTCGGAGCGTTTTTTGTCCCCTTTAAACCTGACCATGGAGAATTCGGTTTCAACCATGCCGGGATCGATTGAAGTAACTTTTATGTTGTAGGGCAGCAGATCGATGCGCATACCCTTAGTGAGTGCATCAACTGCATGTTTGGTGGCACAATAGACATTCCCGTTTTCATAAACTTCTTTACCTGCAATGGATCCAAGATTGATGATATGTCCGCTTTTATTTTTGACCATTGAAGGAGTTACACAGCGGGTAATATATAGTAATCCTTTGACATTGGTGTCGATCATCTGTTCCCAATCGTCAATGCTCCCTTCCTGAATGGGATCAAGACCAGCAGCCAGGCCGGCATTATTGACCAGGACATCAATCTTGCTCCATTTTTCGGGAAGTCCGTTAATTGCTTCAGAAACTTCTTTTTGTTTCCTGACATCAAAATTAAGGGTCAGCACTTCAATGCCCGGAATCTCTTTGCTTATTTCATTTTTAAGTGCTTCGAGCAAATTGCTTCTTCTTCCTGTGATAATTATATTGTATCCGTTTTGTGCCAGTTTTTTTGCAACGGCTCTGCCAATTCCTGAAGTGGCTCCTGTGATTAAGGCTGTTTTATTCATTTTTTTATGCTTTATTCCTGCAAAATAAAATATAATTTTGTAAAAAAGGCATTTTCTCTTCGATAAAAATATAAATCGGGTCATTGAAGGAAAGTATCCTGATTTTTAATGATATAAAATCGGGAAAAATGACAGGCATAAATTTTTGTTAATTTATCTTTGTCCACAAAACACATAAAGTATGTTGCCGAAAGAAAAAACAGACGAAATGACTCAAAAATCAGGAGTTTCTCCTGAGGAGTTTGACCGGATAAAAGGGATATTGGGGAGAACCCCCAATCAGACGGAGCTATACATTTTTGCTGCAATGTGGTCGGAGCATACCTCTTACCGGCATTCCCTGAAATGGATAAAAAAATTGCCCAGAAAAGGCGATTGTGTATTGGTTGAAGCGGGAACCGAAAATGCAGGGTTGATCAGTATTGGTAACGGGTTGGCCTGTGCTTTTAAGATAGAATCGCACAATCATCCCTGTGCAGTCGAACCTTTCCATGGCGCTTCTACAGGGGTTGGGGGAATCAACCGCGATATTTTCACCATGGGGGCAAAGCCCATCGCTCAGTTAAATTCGTTAAGGTTTGGAAATCTGAATTCAAAACTTGCCCGCCAGTACATGAAGAAGGTTATACAAGGTATTGGGTATTACAATAATGCCTTTGGAACCCCCATGATAGCCGGGGAGATATTTTTTGATGGTTCTTTTACTCATAATCCCCTGGTCAATACCATGTCGGTTGGCATTGTTAAAGAGGATTCATATATCAGGGCTGTTTCCAAAGGGGCAGGCAATTTGGTATACCTGCTTGGAGCACCCACCGGCGAGGATGGAATCAGGGGAGCCTTATTTGCTTCAAAGGAAATAACCGGGGATTCAGTGCAGGAGTTGGCTTCGGTCCAGGTGGGCGATCCTTTTATAGAGCGGCTTCTGCTAGAGGCAATTCTGGAGATGAACGAAACCGGAGCCATTGCCGGCATGCAGGATTTGGGTGCTTCAGGCATAGCCTGTGCCGTTGCTGAAATGTCTGCGAAAGGCCATCTCGGGATGAAGATTGATCTGGATAAAATACCTTTACGAAGTATAGATATGGATCCCTGGGAGATTGTTCTTTCTGAAACACAGGAACGAATGATTTTAGTTGTTAAAAAGGGGCAGGAGAAAAAAATAGAAGCTGTTGCTGCCAAATGGAATTTGATTTGTACGCAAATAGGGGAGGTGATTAAGGAAACCAATCTTCTTTTTTATAACGGGAGCCGGAAAGTTGCAGAGCTTCCTGTAATGGCCGTTAATTCCGGCGATGTCGCAACTGTTGATGAAAGAGAAGACAAAGAGCCTGAATTTTATCAGGAGCTGAAAAGCTTTTCCATTCAATCTGTTCCTGAGCCCAAAAATTTGAAGGAAGTTTTCTTCTCTTTGTTGAAAAATCCCAATTTGGCATCTAAACGCTGGATTTATGAACAATTTGATACCATGGCCGGAGTAGGCAATATGGCCGCCAACTTTCCTTCTGATGCAGGTGTGGTTAATGTTAAAGGCACTGACAGTGCATTATTGATGACTGTCGATTGCAATGGCCGTTATGTGAAGGCCAACCCCGGCAGGGGTACTCAGATTGCAGTTGCCGAAGCTGCACGTAACATCGTTTGTACCGGAGGCGAACCTTTGGCCGTGACTAACTGTATGAATTTCGGGAATCCTGAAAATCCAGAAGTCTACTGGCAGTTTGTTTCGGCAATTAAGGGAATGGCAAAAGCCTGTTCCCACTTTAATTTGCCTGTGACCGGAGGAAATGTAAGTTTTTACAATCAATATCAATTTAAGGGCGAAACGGTACCGGTGATGCCTACCCCGGTAATCGGAATGGTGGGATTATTGAAGGATAAAAACAACCACATGACCCTTGCTTTCAAGAGCAAAGGGGATATGATTTACCTGGTCGGGAAATCCAAAAATGATATTTCCTCTTCTGAATATTTGCATAGTTATCATCATATTGAACAATCCCCTGCACCCTGTTTTAATCTTGAGGAAGAGTTAAAAGTGCAACAGGTTGTAAAATCGCTTATCCAACATCATTTGATCCGTTCCTGTCATGATGTTTCTAATGGCGGGCTGATAATGACCCTCGTGGAATCTGCAGTAGCAAGGAATTTGGGTTTTGATATCACCACCGACGCAGAAATCAGGACCGATGCTTTTTTATTTGGCGAATCGCAAAGCCGTATAGTGGTTTCTGTGGCCTCCTCACGCGAAACCGAATTTCTGGATTTTATGATGTCAAGGGATGTGCCTTATTCGGCCCTAGGGCATGTTACTAAGGAAGAATTAAGAATAGATGATGTTTCCTTTGGCTTTATCAGTGACATTAAGAAGGAATATGAAAATGCCCTGGAAGTTTCTTTGAACGAACCGACAATAATTTAGTTTAATTTAAAATTTTTCAGATTGAATATAAAACCATACAAGACAGCTGATTCTGCAAAAAAAGTTCAGATAGAGCAGATGTTTGATCATATTGCTCCTCATTATGATTTTTTAAACCACTTTCTTTCCTTTGGGATTGACCGTTGTTGGCGCCGGAAAGCCATAGGAAAGTTAAAATCCTTCCATCCCGGTACTGTCCTTGATGTGGCTTCAGGAACCGGTGATTTGGCCCTTGAGGCTTTTAGGAGGTTGAAACCGGGAAAAATTGTAGGAATAGATATTTCCGAGCAGATGCTTGAATCAGGAAGAGTAAAATTAAGGCGTCTGGGATTGGAAAACGAGATAGAACTGATCAAGGCCGATGTTGAAAAGCTTCCCTTTGCTGATAATAGCTTTGATGCTGTAATGGTAGCCTTTGGCGTGAGAAATTTTGAAAACCTCAAACAGGGCCTGAGTGAAATGAGAAGGGTGATAAAACCAGGAGGTAAGGCCGTTATTCTTGAGTTTTCAACTCCTTCCAATAAATGGTTTAATCGTTTGTACCATTTATACTCTTTTACGGTTCTGCCTTTTTTGGGAAAGCTTGTTTCTTCCGATTCATCTGCCTATCAGTACTTGCCTGAGTCGGTCAAGGCTTTCCCTTCAGGAACCCGGTTTACCGGTATCATGGCATCAGTGGGGTTTAAAAATGAGAATTTTAAGGAGCTGACGATGGGAATTGCTACAATTTATTTCGCGGAGAAATAACATCACAACAATAGCAAATTTTGAACGTTTTTTTAAATGCCAATTTATAGCTAAAGCAATTGAAAAAATCTATTCGACTTTGTTTTCTGTTATGGGGGATGGTTATATTTATAACTCCTGGCGGTTTTGCCCAAAAGACAAGGCCACAGAACGATCCCGGCTATGACTTTAAGCCCTTGCATTTTGGTTTTACAATTGGCATTAATACAATGGATTTTATTGTTAAAAATTCCGGTCAACCTGTTGATGCCTCCGGTAAAATATTATATGCCGATGTCAGTGATCTTCAACCCGGATTTCAGGTGGGTATTGTTTCGGATCTGAGATTGGGCGAGTATTTTAATTTGCGGTTTTTGCCAGGTATTTCCTTTGGGCAAAGGAATTTCAAGTTTTATTATTACGACAGCAATGCCCAAAATACAAAGACAGAATATGAACCTTCGACGCCACAGGTTGTTGAATCATCATATATAGAACTGCCATTGCTGGTCAAATACAAGGCTAAGCGCCTGAACAATTACAGGCCTTACCTGATTGCAGGGCCTGATTGCCGCATCGATATGTCCTCGCGCAGGGGATATGATGATGAAAAACATATTTACATGAGATTGAAACGATGGGATTTATATGGTGAAACAGGTTTTGGCATAGATTATTACCTCAAATATTTTAAATTTTCGACAGAATTAAAAGTTGCTTATGGACTGCGTGATGTCCTGGTTCATGATCCTGCCCAGGGAAATCCCCATTATGTGGAAGCAATAGACAGGCTGAATTCGTCCATGATCATTCTTTCTTTTCATTTTGAATAATTTTGTCAGACAGATTTTCTAAATAAACGATTGTGCAAAAAGAGATTACAATAATACTTTCGCCTTATGAGGCTTCTTCCAGGGATTTATATATTGCCCAGGTTGCAAGGAAGTTGTCGGTACAGGTCAATCAAATAAATCACATACGGATTTTAAGGCGTTCGGTAGATGCGCGCTCCGGTAAAGTAAAAGTCAACCTGGGCCTGTTGGTCTTTGTTGATGAAATGCCGGTTGATGAGGCAGAGTCCTATCATTTCGATTATCCTGATGTTTCAAATAAAGAAGAAATCATTATTGTAGGGGCAGGCCCAGCAGGTTTGTTTGCGGCCCTCAGGCTTATAGAACTGGGTTTTAAGCCCGTGATTTATGAAAGGGGGCGCGAAGTGAGCGACCGCAAACGGGACATTGCCCAACTTAACAGAAATAATTCCTTAAATCCTGATTCAAACTATTGTTTTGGAGAAGGTGGTGCAGGTACCTTTTCTGACGGAAAACTTTATACCCGCTCGAAGAAAAGAGGAGATAATAAAAAAGTTCTTCAGATTTTTCATCTGATGGGAGCCGGGGAAAATATTCTATATGAGGCACATCCACATATTGGTACCGACAAGCTTCCGAAAATAATTGTCAATATCAGGGAAACAATTTTGCGGGCCGGAGGGGAGATACATTTTAATACCCGGGTAACGGATTTGATTGTTGATTCGGATCAGGTAAAAGGCATAGTAGCCGGAGATGTCCGCCGGAATGCCAGGGCGGTTATTTTGGCTACCGGCCATTCGGCTCGCGACATCTATGAATTGCTCGACCGCAGGAATGTTTTATTGGAAGCTAAGCCTTTTGCCATGGGGGTGAGGGTGGAACATCCGCAACCCCTCATTGACAATATTCAGTACCATGGCCAGCGCAACCAATATTTGCAGGCTGCTTCGTATAACCTGGTAACCCAGGTTAATGACCGGGGGGTGTATTCTTTTTGTATGTGCCCCGGTGGGTTTATTGTCCCCTCGGCTACTTCGCCTGATGAAACCGTGGTGAACGGGATGTCGCCTTCCCAAAGAAATTCGCCCTATGCGAATTCAGGCATTGTGGTTGAAATACGGCTGGAGGATTTAACGGATTTTCAGCAATACGGAACACTTGCCGGGTTGAAATTTCAGCAACAATTCGAGCAGTTGGCCTTTAATAACGGGGGTAAGGGACAAATTGCCCCTGCCCAGCGGCTTTTGGATTTTGTAAGGCAGAGGCCTTCTTCCATGCTTCCCAAAACTTCTTATTTCCCTGGCGTTGCATCTTCTTCGATGCATAATTGGATCCCTGCCTCCATTTCAAACCGGCTCAGGAAGGGTTTTATCCGCTTTGACCAGATGATGAAAGGCTTTCTGACCAATGAGGCGGTGATTGTCGGGGTAGAGTCGCGCACCTCTTCTCCCGTCAGGATTCCCAGGAATAAGGATACTTTTGAGCATGTACAGGTAAAAGGTTTATTCCCCTGTGGTGAAGGGGCCGGATATTCGGGAGGTATAGTCTCTTCGGCCGTTGACGGGGATTTGTGTGCCACAAGGATTGCCGAACTTCTATAATAATGACCTTCTCCTGAATTCTGAACATACAATTGCCGTAGCAACTGAAACATTAAGCGATTCCGAAGTCTTCCTCCCCCCGGTAAACGAAGGAATGAAAAGTTTTTCATTGATGAAGGTTCCTATTTCGGCCGATATGCCCTGGGATTCGTTTCCCATTACGATCAATCCTTTTTGTTCCAAGTCTTTTTCATAAATATTATTCCCTTCAAGGAAGGTGCCGTAAATCTTAAAACCGGGAATGCGGGTAAAATAATTCATCAGTTCAATCAGGGGGGTGTAATGCACCTGAATGCGGAATATCGCACCCATTGTCGCTTGTACAACCTTGGGATTATAAACATCAACACTATTGGGCGAACAAAAAATATGTTCAATTCCAAACCAGTCGGCAAGACGCATGATTGTTCCCAGATTGCCGGGATCCTGCAGATTATCCAGAACAAGTGAAAGTCTGCTGCTGATCTCCTCCATTTGGTATGAATATTGCGGTATTTTCGCCACAGCCAAAACCTGATTGGGGGTGGTGAGTGAGCTGATGCGGTTTAATTCCGCTTCGCTGATGGCAATTATTTCTTTCACATTTGCAGAAGCGGGCATAACCCGGTTTAGCCAGGGTGATAAGCCTAAAACAGATTCTATTTCAAGGGAAGATGAAAGCAATTCGTTGACCAGCTTATCGCCTTCGACAATAAAGTACCCTGATTCTTCTCTAAACTTCTTTTTTTTTAGAGAGTTGATAAATTTAATCTTATTTTTGTCAAGCACAGAGTTTGAGTTTAAAAATGTAAAAATAGCAAACAAAAATTATTATTTCATTCTTGTCCGGGAGAACTTATATTTCACCGGCTTCAACAAGGATAAAAACAGATTAGTCTGGAATTCCGTTGTGGGGAAATATTCCGGGGACAAATAATGAATTTTAACAGTTTTAAAGTAATTCGTAATAACATTTAACCGTTAGTCCTATAAATTTAAATTATAACAGGCTTTAAGAAGAATGGTTCAGAGCAGAAAAAATAAAATAATAAAGGTTAAGAATTGTTTTATCGGGCTGATTTTTGTTATGATGCTTTTTTCTTGCCGTTCAACAAAATATGTACCGGATGGAAAATATTTACTGGAACAATGGAAAGTGGTCAATCTGGAGCCGGAACATTTAGCGCACAGTGAGTTGAATAAAAAAAACATAAATTCATATATAAAGCAGAAATCCAATAAAACCATTTTAGGATTTAAATTCCATCTCTGGTTATATAACAGGTCGAATTTAAAAAAAGAGAACTGGCTGAATCGCACTCTCAGACAGATAGGAGAAGAACCTGTAATCTGGGATAAAGACCTTACTGAAAAAAGCAACAACCAGATATCTCTTTATCTGATGAATAAAGGGTATTATGATGCGAAAGTCAGGGATACCGTTTATTTTAACAGGAAGAGAGCTTATGTTGACTATTATATAAAACCCGGTCAACCTTATAAAATCGGCAATATTTCCTATTATTTTGAGGATACCTCCCTTCGTCAGTTGGTGTTGGCCGATACCCTGAACAGGCTATTCAGGAGAAACAGCTATTTTAATGTTGATGTTTTGCAGAAAGAACGTGAAAGGCTTGAAAGTCTCTTAAAGAATAACGGGTATTACCGTTTCTCGAAAGAATATGTTTATTATGAAGCCGACAGTTCCAGATCAAAACGTAAAATTGACCTGGTGGTAGGGATTAAAAAATTTCTGGCTCATGCTACCGATACGGTTGGCAGTGCTTTTCATCCCAAATATCAGATTCAAAATATATCGGTTTATCCTGATTTTGATCCCAAGGGGAATATAGGTGCAAAGGGTGAAATGCTTTTTAAGGACACCTTAATTTATGAAAATTTTAAGTTCATTTATAATTCCCCGCTATGGATTAAGCCTCAGGTCATTTCCCAGGCAATATTTTTAAGTCCCGGGCATTTATTTGATCAGCGGAATTCAGATGAAACATACAAACATCTGTCCTCGCTAAGGGTATTTAAGTTTGTTAATATTCAATATAATGACCTGGCGAGGGATACTTCAAATACAGGAAAGTTAAAACCCTTAAATTGTGCCATTCAGCTTTCCCCGTTTTTGCCACAATCTTATTCTACTGAGGCAGAACTTACAATTTCATCGGGTTACCTTGGGGGGGCAGCAAATTTGAATTACCAGCATAAAAATTTATTCAGGGGGGCTGAAACGTTAGACCTGAAATTAAGAGGGGCTGTTGAGGCTGTTAAGCAGAATGGCCTGTCCCAGTTGAAGCATGCAACTGAATTGGGTACCGAGGCCACTATCCGGGTGCCAAAGTTTCTTCTACCATTCAAAGGTGAGAAATTTGTGAAAAAGTACGATCCTAAAACGGATATTTCCACTGCCTACAATTATCAGCGCCGTCCCGATTATACAAGGACGCTGGTTACACTTTCCTTTGGGTATAATTGGCGGGGGTATAAATATGTTACCCATGTTGTCGATCCCATTGATGTGAATTTTGTAAACCTTCCCGTGATTGACAGCTCTTTTGCCAAAAGCATCAAAGGAACCTATCTGGAATATAGTTATAAAAACCAGATGATCGTGACCACCAGTTATTCAGGTACTTTCAATAACCAAAACCTGAAAAAAAACAATAATTTCATTTTTGCAAAGCTGAATCTGGAATCTGCAGGAAATTTACTTTCAACTGTTAACCGTATTGCCAATAATCCTAAAGTGGAAGGGAATTATAAGATCTTCAATACGCGGTATGCCCAATATGTCAGAGGTGATTTGGATTTCAGGTACAATCAGATAATAGACGACAACAATTCTGTGGTTTACAGGGGCTTTATCGGAATTGGCATCCCTTATGGAAATTCCACAGCCCTGCCATTTGAGAAGAAATATTTTTCGGGAGGGGCAAACAGCATACGGGCATGGCATGTACGTTCACTGGGTCCCGGATCCTATAAGGAAACAGAAATATTTTCATTTCCAAACAGTACAGGAGATATGAAATTGGAAGCCAACCTTGAGTATCGTTTCAAGATGTTTTGGATTCTTGAAGGTGCCTTTTTCCTTGATGCCGGTAATGTATGGGATATAAAAAAACAGGCCGACAGGCCTGGCGCAAATTTTGAATGGAGCCGTTTCGGCCGTGAAATCGCTATTGGCAGCGGCCTGGGGATGAGGTTGAATTTTTCCTATTTTATTTTCCGTTTCGATACGGGACTGAAATTGCGCGACCCGCTGGCCACTTATCCGGATAAATGGATTATGGGAAACCGCGGTTTTAATCACAATGATTTGGGATATAATATTGCCATCGGTTATCCTTTCTAAAAAATATAAAATTAAGTATAAAAAAAGCTTCGTAAGTATTAGTTACGAAGCTTTTTCAGGTTAATATAATTATAAATTTTTAGAGAATTCTATAATTATGCTTTGTTGTCGCTACCCAATACGTTAAGCACTTTGTGACTGTATAATTCAATAAGAGAGTCACGGGCAGGGCCTAAGTATTTACGGGGATCAAATTCTGAAGGTTTTTCAACAAATACCTTACGGATAGCAGCAGTCATAGCTAAACGGCCATCAGAATCGATATTGATTTTGCAAACAGCTGATTTTGCAGCTTTTCTTAACTGATCTTCAGGTACACCGGCTGTATCTTCTAGTTTGCCACCGTATTTGTTGATCTGTGCAACGATGTCCTGAGGAACAGAAGAGGAACCGTGCAATACGATAGGAAATCCGGGAAGGCGTTTTTCAACTTCTTCAAGGATATCAAATCTCAGCGGGGGAATAGCTTCACCCGGTTTCACTTTGAATTTGTAAGCGCCGTGTGAGGTGCCGATTGAAATAGCTAATGAATCAACACCTGTCTTTTTGGTGAATTCAATAACTTCTTCGGGTTGGGTGTAGTTGCTGTGTGCAGCAGAAACTTCATCTTCTATACCGGCCAAAACGCCCAATTCGCCTTCAACGGTTACATCATATTGATGTGCAAATTCAACGACTTCCTTAGTAAGTTTAATATTATCTTCAAATGAATAGTGGGAACCGTCGATCATTACTGAAGAAAAACCGGTTTCTATACAAGATTTTGCCAATTCGAATGAATCACCATGATCCAGGTGCAGACAAATAGGAATAGCACAACCAAGTTCTTTGGAAAATTCTACAGCACCCTGAGCCATATATCTGAGGATGGTTTGGTTTGCATATTGGCGGGCACCTTTAGAAACTTGCAAAATCACAGGGGATTTTGTATTAACGCAAGCAGTGATAATAGCTTGCAACTGTTCCATGTTGTTGAAGTTGAAAGCTGGTATGGCATATTTACCTGCCATGGCCTTCTTAAACATCTCTCTGGTGTTAACCAGGCCTAAATCTTTATAATGTACCATAACTTTTTTTATTTGTTTAAAAACTTGCGAAAGTTATATCATTTTATACTAATCTACAAATGATTTGATACTTTCCAAATTATGGCCCTTTGTTTTCGCTTACCTTTGCTGGAAAATATTCATTTTTTTATTTCATGGATTCAAAAGCATTTAATTATATAAATCGATTTGCAAAAATTAAAATGTTAAATTATTGCTATGTTATTTGAGACCAGGCTTACAATTACTTGTATATTTAATCTTCCGGATTTATTAAAAGTTTTGAAAAAAAATAATTTTGTATTTCATTTGCTGAAATTCTGGTGTTCCAAATATGAAAAATACAGTGCATGGATTTTGCAGTGATATCGTTTTTGTATTCAAAATACTAAAAGCTGAAGGAAAAACCGGATTTTCATCTGATCCTGTTTTATATTAATTTCTATGATCCAAACCTTAAATCAATGGGACATCAACTTGTTCCTTTTTCTTAACGGACTGCATTCATCATTTTGGGATCCGTTTATGTATTTTATAAGCGGTATTCCACAATGGATGCCACTTTACATGGTGTTAATTTATTTTATTATTAAGAAATTTAAGTTCAAGGCAGTATATATCCTGCTGGCAGTGGTTTTATTGATTGTCCTGAGCGACCAGATATCTTCAGGAATCATTAAAAATGCAGTGCAAAGGCTCAGGCCAAGCCATAACCCAGATATCCTGGCTTTGGTGCATACTTTACATAATTATGCCGGGGGAAGTTATGGTTTCGTCTCTTCCCATGCGTCCAATACATTTGCCCTGGCCACTTTTATGTCATTCCTGTTCAAAAACAAATATTTTTCCATCTCAATATTTTTTTGGGCCGCTCTTGTTTCATATAGCCGTATCTATCTTGGGGTGCATTATCCCGGTGATATTCTTTGCGGTGCTATTCTCGGAGCGGGCTTGGGATTCGGATTGTATCACTTTTCGCAATTTCTCATCAGGAAAAATTATTTCAAACTCAAATTATCCGAACCTGAATAAAACTGTTCCCTTATGTTGTGTATTCTGAATGATTCAACCGATCCGTTTTTTAATATGGCTGCTGAAGAATTCCTGCTCAAGGAATGCAGTGATGATATTTTCAGGTTATGGTTTATGGAACCGACCATTTCTGTGGGTAAACATCAAAATACACTTGCGGAAATCAATATGGATTACGTAAAAGCGAAGAGACTAAAAGTTGTCCGTCGTTTGTCGGGTGGAGGAGCGGTTTTTCATGATCTGGGCAACCTGAATTATACTTTTGTCATGAATGGTGAGGAAGGCAATTTGATCAATTTTGAACGTTTTACTCTTCCTATACTTGAGGTTCTTCACCAACTTTCGGTGAATGCAAAATTTGAAGGCCGCAATGACCTGACCATAGGCGGAAGAAAATTTTCCGGAAATGCCGAAGGAATATATAAAAACAGGGTGCTTCACCACGGAACATTGCTTTTTTCCTCGGTTATGGCCGATGTATCCGGTGCATTGAAGGTCAGTCCTTCGAAATTTGAAGATAAGGCTGTAAAATCTGTTCAAAGCAGGGTGACCAACATCAGCGAACATCTTTCACAAAATATTGACGTTCATGAATTTAAAGACATGATCCTTCGTCATATTCAGCAAACATGGACTGATTGTAAGCTTTATAGTTTTTCTGAAAGCGACCTGCAAAAAATTAACCAACTGGTCAAAGAAAAATATTCGACGTGGGAATGGAATTTTGGTTCTTCACCCAGGTATAATTTTCAGAAAACCATTAAAACTAAGGGGGGACATGTTGAATTTTACCTGAATGTGGAAAGAGGTATGATTCTGGAAGCCAGAATTATGGGCGATTATTTCAGTAGTGCTGATGTGGCTGAAATAGAAAAGGCCCTTTGCAACCTCCCACACCGTGAGTCAGTTATTCGAACCCGGTTGTCGGCATTCGACATTGACCGGTATTTTCATCGTATCACCCTTGATGAGCTTATTCCCGGGATGTTTTAATCCTGTTTTAACCTCGTAATAAAAAAGTCGCGGTTAAAGATGAGATGCAATCCGTAGCTGTAATCAAAATTATGGTCTTTCATTCCGTAGTAACTTTCGAATCTTAGGCTTAAAGCTATCCCTTTAGCAATATACTTTTCATAAGCCAGTTTAAAATTCAGCAATTGCCTGTTTTTTTCAGTATACATGGAATCGACTGTTGACACTGACCGGAACATGGGCTCTCCTTTCAGTGAAAAGAATTTGTTACCGGCCCAATAGGCGCACATCATCTTAAAACATTGAGATTCCAGGTTCAGGCAGGGATACAGGCCAAAGCCGCTATTGAATTTTTGTTGTTTGTTGGGCGACAAATCATGATAGTCGATGAGCCATCCCTGAAAATTGATTTTTTTAATGAAACTTTCTGGCCTGTTCCAATCCAGGCTCAGAGCTGATCCCAGGTTTGCAATAGTCTGCAAAGGTTGATCCTTATTGGCGTTAATCTGCCCGCCATGATGTGTAATGATGGTCTGTATGGGGATTGAAACAGTCAGTTTTTTGTCTTTGTCATTTAACCATATCTTTGATGAGGTTCCCTGACAAAGCTGCTCTTGATAGGGAGATCCCTGGAAAATGAATCTTTCCCATTCCAGCCAGATATCAGATTCTATCCTGGAAGTTTTGTACAAAAATTGTACTCCGTTTTCAACAGGGTGGTTGTACGAATTTTCGAACTGATATACAGGTTCGATTAATTTATGGTTTAAACCGCCATAAATACTTCCCATCACTACATCGAGCTGCGGCAATAACTTGTATTGAAAGGAAAAAACAGGCAGTACATCACTAAACTTATTGATTCCTGAATATTTTAATAATTGTACCCCGCCTGAAATTCTGATTCTTGAGGTTGGGGAATAAACCAGTTCTGGTTTAAGCAAATATCCGATTTCCGTATATCCTACTACTATTTTATTGAAATATTCATTGTTTTTAAAAAAATTTGTGTTTTCAGTACGAAACAGGAGTTTCCCGCTATCAGCAGGGTTTATTTCTTTATTATTGGAATAAAATACGGAATTGTCGATTTGTCCAAAAAGGCAACAACTCTGAAACAACAAAACAGAACTTAATACGTTTTTTAAAAAGTTTAACATTATTATGTTTTTTACCTGGATAGAAAAGTCAATGATTTTATTTGCATGTAAATATGGCTAAAAATCATTGATTAAGCGGCATCATTTAACAATCTTTCACAATTTAATTGTTTGGTATTCCATTGACTTTGGAAAAAAATCAGTTTATTTGTCTTTAATTTGAAATAAAATTACTAATTCGGAAATAAAAATAACCGCTACACAAAACAATTATTTAATGAAGAAGTACAGACTAATCAACAACATTGTTGGCTGGGTAGTATTCATCATTGCTTCGGTGGTATATATTTCGACTATCGAATCGACAGCCAGTTTTTGGGACTGTGGCGAATTTATCGCTACAGCATTTAAACTTGAAGTAGGACATCCACCCGGAGCACCTTTCTTTATGATTTTTGCACGTTTGTTCTCCTTATTTGCCGGAGGCAATGTTGCCAAAGTACCTGTTATGGTTAATATTTTATCAGCTTTGGCCAGTGGATTTACTATTTTGTTCTTGTTCTGGACTATTACGCATTTAGCCAAGAAAATAATAGCGAAATCATCGGATACACTTTCTACCGGGCAGTTAATAGCCATTATGGGCAGTGGTATCGTTGGTGCCCTGGCTTATACATTTACTGATAGTTTCTGGTTTTCAGCTGTTGAAGGTGAAGTTTATGCTTCTTCCTCTTTCTTTACGGCCATTGTATTCTGGGCCATTTTGAAGTGGGAAGATGTGGCCGATCAGAAACATGCCAATCGATGGATAATTTTTATAGCCTATATGATGGGGCTTTCCATTGGAGTGCATTTGCTTAACCTGTTGACCATTCCTGCCCTTGTGATGGTGTATTACTTTAAAAAATATCCCGTTACCAAAGCAGGTATATTCAAAATGTTGCTCATTGCCGTATTGCTACTGGGCGGAGTGATGTATGTTATTATTCCGGGAGTATTTGTAGTAGCATCGTGGTTTGAATTGTTTTTTGTCAACACCTTGCATTTTGGATATAATTCGGGCGTAATTGTTTATTCCATCTTATTGATTGGCCTGGTGGTTTGGGGTAATTATTATACCTACAAGAAAAAGAAAGTTCTAGCCAATACAGTGGTCTTGGCTATTACGGTTATCCTTATAGGTTATTCCTCATTTGCCATGACAATTATTCGTTCGGCTGCCGATCCTCCCCTGGATGAAGATGATCCGCATGACGTTTTCTCCCTGCTTTCTTATTTAAACAGGGAACAATATGGCGACCGTCCACTTTTGTATGGGCCGACCTATAACGCTCCAATCGTTGATTCCAAGGAAGGTAAACCTACCTATACCCAGTTAAACGGGAAGTATGTTGTGACAAACCGCGAAGTGAAGTACGTTTATGACGACAGGTTTAATACACTTTTCCCGAGAATGTACAGCAGGGAACAAAATCATGTTGCTTCTTATCAGGATTGGGCAGACGTTAAGGGTACACCAATTCAGGTTGAAGGAAATCAGAACAATCCTCAGGCTCAGGTGGTTTATAAACCTACTTTTGGTGAAAATATGAAGTTCTTCTTCCGTTATCAGATTGGGTACATGTACTTAAGGTATTTTATGTGGAATTTTGCCGGACGCCAAAATGATATGGAAGGAACGGATAAGGGAGATATCCTTCATGGAAACTGGATCTGTGGTATAAACTTTATTGATGAAGCCCGTTTAGGCCCTCAGGATAATTTACCTGACGATTTGAAAAATAATAAAGCCAGAAATACCTATTATCTTTTGCCCTTAATCTTAGGATTGATTGGTGCATTTTATCATTGGAGAAAATATCAACGGGATTTCTGGGTCGTTATGATGTTTTTCATTATGACGGGTTTGGCCATAGTGATATATTTGAATCAGACGCCTTATCAGCCGCGTGACCGGGATTATGCTTATGCGGGATCATTCTATGCTTTTGCTATATGGATTGGTATTGGAGTATTGGCCATTGCTGATTTCATCAAGAAGAAGGTGAAGGTTCCCGAAATACCGATTGCTGTTGTTACAACAGGCGTTTGCCTGTTGGCTGTTCCTTGTATTATGGCAGAACAAAACTGGGATGATCACAACCGTTCCGGACGATATACCTGCAGGGATTTTGCATATAACTATCTGAATTCCTGTGCACCCAATGCTATTCTATTTACCAATGGTGATAATGATACTTTCCCTCTTTGGTATATTCAGGAAGTTGAAGGAGTCAGAACGGATGTCAGGGTTTGTAATTTGAGTTACCTCAGTGCCGACTGGTACATCAAGCAGATGGGGTATAAAGCAAATCAATCTGATCCTTTGCCTATTTCAATGCCTTTTGAAAAATACCTGCAGGGGACAAGAGATGTGGTTTATCTGATGGATAGGATTAAGGATACCATTGATTTGAAGGAAGCAATGCAATTTGTTGCCAGTGATGATCCACAGACCAAACAGGTACCCAATTACAGCGGTTCCGTGGATTATATACCGGGCAAGAATCTTTCCCTCAAGGTTGATCGCAATATTGTGCTGGCAAATGGAACTGTCAGTAAGGACAAAGCAAAACTGATTGTTCCTGCTGTTAACTTCTCTATTCAGCAGCCATACATTACCAAGAGCGGTATGATGATCCTGGAGATGCTGGCACACAATAATTGGAAACGTCCAATTTACTTTGCCATCACCGTATCCAATGACAATTACCTGAATCTGGATCCTTATTTCCAGGTTGAAGGTTTGGCCTACAGGATTGTTCCTATTAAAGCAGCCAGTTCCAGTCAGGGTGAGTTGGGAACCATTGACACTAAGATTATGTACAACAATATGATCAATAAATTCAGGTGGGGTGGGGTAGATAATCCCAAAGTTTACCTGGATGAAAATAATCTGAGAATGTTGTCGAATTTCAGAAGTAATTTTGGCAGACTGGCTAATGCCCTGATAGACCAGGGAAAGAAGGACTCGGCAAGAGTAGTTCTGAACAGGTGTATGAAGATTATGCCTAATGAAAGAGTGCCTTTCAACTATTTTATTTTACCGATTGCTGAAGGTTATTACCGGTTGAAGGATAATGGCAATGCCAATAAACTGGTTGAAAAACTCTTGAGTATTACTGAAAGCAAGCTCAGGTATTATTTCAGTGTTCCACAGAGATTAGCCACCAAGCTTGACGAGGAAAAGAGGCTTAATCTTTATGTCCTGAAGGAAATGGGGCAACTTGCTCAGGCTTATAATCAGAAGGCTTTGTTGGCCAGGATTACATCATGTTTTGGGCAGTATATGAACCAATATGAAAGGACTGCACCGCAGCAGGGGCCAACTCAACAGCAACAACAGCAGCAGCAGCAGCAACAAGCACCTGCTAATGGGGATAATGGCCCTAATTAAGTTAACTACTGAGAATAATGTTTAAGGTTAAACCGCCTAAAATATTAAGAAAATTATTTCGTGCTCTTGTTTGGAATTATCCCAAACAAGAGCATGATATTATCTATCTTACCTTTGATGATGGGCCCTGTCCGGAAGTTACTCCATGGATTCTGGAAACCCTCCGCAAAGCCGATGTAAAAGCAACGTTTTTTTGTGTGGGCATGAATGTGGAAGAATATCCCGATTTATATTATCAAATCCTAAAAGAAGGACATGTGGTCGGAAATCATTCCTATAGTCATTTAAAAGGTTTTCGAGCTAACATACTGGAATATCTGGAAGATGTCGAGAAAGCCGCTTATTTGATTAACAGCAAGTTATTCCGTCCTCCTTATGGCAAAATAAGGCCTTCGCAAATGAGGCTGCTTAAAAATAAGTTCAAGATTATTATTTGGGATGTGATGAGCTGTGATTATGACCAAAATATCAGCGGAGAAAAATGCCTGGAAAATGTCATAAAAAATGCAAAATCCGGTTCAATTATTGTTTTTCACGATTCCCTGAAGGCAAAAGAAAATATGATGTATGCACTTCCCCGTGCCATTGATCATTTTAAGAAAAAGGGATATCAGTTTATGCTCCTCGATTAGGTTTTCTCAAATAAGCATCATAGAAATAAATGAACGGCCTGAGGATAAAATAGAGAAAGAACAATTTTTCAGGCAATTTAATAACATCCCAGTCTCCGGGTGTTGTCCTGACTTTGTTAAATACCCTGATTTTATAATTCCTGCTTTTCTGTAATTTTGTCAGATAAATAGTCCTGTTTATCCTTACTGCAAGTTTCCGGGTAACATATTTTTCCTCAGAGCTGTTAAGGGCCAGGTCCGCCTGTTTTACCAATCTTTCGATATTTTTATGACTTGAGTAATAATTTAGAATGGATGAAGGCAAAGGACTTTGAAAATATTTATTGGCTAAAACCAATCCCTGTACCAGGCTTCGTTCAACTCCTATCTTTAATGTAAAAGTCAGCATTTTGTCCCAATCTGTATCTGTCCAGCGAAAGGCGATCTCTGCCAGGTCCCTGAGCCAGAATAATCTGAACCACCGGTGATATGCCCCGTGCAGGCACAGGTATAAGATATTGGTCTCTTTCGACAATACAGTAACTTCATCATTTCCAAGTATTATGCTGGTTGCATTTTCCCAGATGCCTTCCTCTATGAATTTTTGATTCAAATAAAACAGTTTCCAATGCAGTTCCAGTAAGATCTTTTTTTCAGCATTCCAGTATTGGAATTCCTGTTCGTGC
>JAUZOH010000026.1 GCA_030706565.1 Bacteroidota bacterium
GGAATTCTAAGGCTTATCGTATCCGAACCCGAAAAAGCACTTTCTTTGCTCAAAGATCGCGAATTTTCAGTAAGCCTTACCGACATCATTTCAGTAGTAACCCCCTGTCAGGCAGGGTCTTTTGCCAAAGTGCTCCAATTACTGTCTGACAAAAACATCAGCATAGAATATATGTATGCTTTTTCTATCGCCAGTAAAGCTGCATTGATGATTCGTACCGAACAGATTGAAGAAACCGTTGCCCTGCTGCAGCAAAACAATATGGAATTGCTTAGCTCAAAACAATTGGCCGAGTTCTGAAATTGAGATAATTCAGTTGATTAAGACTTATCATGGATGGATTTTCATCATTCATGAAAAAATAATGAAATTTAGACCTGTTGAAGGGAATTTTATTTTTGAATAATACAAGAGAACAATGATTTGGAACCAGACCTTTGAATGCATGAGCCGCGAGGAAATGCGCAAGTGCCAGAGCCAACGTCTGCACGATATGGTAGAACGGGTTTATCACAATGTGCCTTTTTACCGGAACAAACTTCAGGAATCCGGTATCGGGCCGGAAGATATACATACAGTTGATGACTTAAAGAGACTTCCCTTCACCCTAAAAACAGATTTAAGGGATAATTATCCCTTCGGTTTATTCAGCGTCCCTATGAGCGAAGTTGTTCGGGTACATGCTTCCTCTGGTACTACCGGAAGGCCTACTGTGGTAGGCTATACCCGCAAAGACATTGCCACTTGGGCCGAAGTTGTTGCCCGGGCTTTGACCAGTGCAGGGCTGAGCAAACACGATTTTATCCAGATTGCTTATGGTTACGGTCTATTCACCGGTGGACTAGGCGTTCATTATGGAAGTGAGAAAATCGGAGCTTCCGTTATCCCTGTTTCCGGGGGAAATACCCAAAGGCAAATTCAGATCATGCACGACTTTGGCAGTACAGCCCTTGCATGCACCCCTTCCTATGCCTTGTATCTTGCCGAAGCTATAGCCGACAGTCCATACAAAAGAGAAGAATTCAAGCTGCGTACCGGAGTTTTCGGTGCTGAACCCTGGACAAACGCCATGCGTAAAGAGATAGAAGAAAAGCTTGGAATTAAAGCTTTCGATATTTTCGGCCTCAGCGAAGTCATTGGACCCGGCGTTGCATGTGAATGCCAGTATCAGCAAGGACTTCATGTTTATGAAGATCATTTTATCCCGGAAATTATTGATCCCCAAACCCTGGAAGTCCTTCCTGAAGGAAGCGTAGGGGAATTGGTCTTTACCACCATCACTAAAGAAGGATTGCCGCTGATCCGCTACCGGACACATGATCTTTCCAGCCTGATTTATGAAAAATGCACCTGTGGAAGGACATTGGTCAGGATGACGAAATGTGCAGGACGGACGGACGATATGCTCATCATCCGCGGCGTAAATCTCTTCCCCTCACAAATAGAAACCGTTCTGATCGAAATGAACGAAACAACTCCCCATTACCTGCTTATCGTGGACAGGATCAATAACCTCGACACAATTGAACTACAGGTTGAAATTGATCCCCAGTTCGTTTCCGACAAGATTAGTCAGTTGCAAAACCTGACCAAAAAGATCAGGGACAAGATAGAAAGTGCAATTGGATTGAGCATTGATGTAAAACTGGTAGAACCCAAAACCATCGAACGCAGTGAAGGTAAAGCGAAAAGAGTGATAGACAAAAGAAAATTATGAAACAGACGCCAATTGATTTTGAAATCGTAAAACAAAAAATTAAAGAGAGCGGATTGAAAGAAGTCGGAAAATCTTCAATCCGGGAAATTGTAAAGTTAATTAGTGACATTGAAAAAGCAACAGGCCAGGAATATATCCACATGGAAATGGGCGTACCCGGCCTTGAACCTCCCCGTATGGGCATTGATGCCGAGATTGAGGCTTTGAACCGGGGAGTAGCTTCAGTTTATCCCGATATAGAAGGCCTTCCGGAACTTAAACAGGAAGCATCCCGTTTTGCAAAACTTTTTCTAAATATCGATATCAGCCCAAAATCCTGTATACCGACCGTCGGGTCCATGCAGGGAAGTTTTGCGGCATTTTTGGTAGCTAACCGCTCCGACAGAAATAAGGAAGGTACTTTGTTCATAGATCCTTGTTTTCCTGTTCATAAACAGCAATGTAAAATCCTGGGGCAAGCCTGTCAGTCGTTCGACCTTTTCAACTACAGGGGGGATAAGTTAAAGGATAAACTGGAAAGTTATTTTGCCAGCGGCAGGATATCCACTTTGCTGTATTCCAATCCCAATAATCCTTCCTGGATGTGCCTCACAGAAGAAGAACTTCAAATTATAGGTGAATTGGCCACCCAATATGATGTGATTGTTGTTGAAGACCTCGCCTACTTTGCCATGGACTTTCGTAAAAAAATGGGAACTCCCGGCAAACCTCCTTTCCAATCAACAGTTGCCCATTATACCGACAACTATTATCTAACCTTCTCAGGTTCGAAAGTATTCAGCTATGCCGGACAAAGGACAGGTTTAATTTTGATGTCAGATAAACTTTATAACAGACATTATCCTGATCTACTAAGGTATTATTCTTCCGATCATTTCGGGCATGCCGTAACTTATGGCGCCATTTATGCCCTGACGGCAGGGGCGCCCCATTCAACGCAATATGGAATGGCTGCCATGCTTAAGGCCGTAAACGACGGCACCTACGATTTCGTCAAAGACATCAGCGAATATGGCAGAAGAGCTCAAATGATGAAAAAAATGTTCATCGATAACGGTTTTAAAATCGTTTATGACAAGGATATTGACCAGCCGGTTTCGGACGGCTTTTATTTCACCATCATTTATCCGGGGATGAGCGGTTCACAGCTGATTGAAGAACTGTTGTTTTACGGAATCAGTGCTATTTCCCTTGATATCACCGGAAGTGAGTTTGAAGGGCTCCGGGCCTGTGTGTCGCAATTCAGAAATGATCAAATTCCCGCACTGGAAGAACGGTTGAAGAAATTCAGGGAACATCATCCCTTAAATTAACTCAAAAGGTGAAGGCCAGACAAGGGCTTTCACCTTTTTTATTTTATTTCCATGTTATCTGATAAAACAAAAACCAGAATAAAAAGAATTTGGATTACAGCTATAGTCCTGCTGTTTTTTAATGCTGCATCAGCAATATGGGGAGGCCTGGGACTTATATTTGATCCTTCAGGAAAATTGATGCAGATGCCCCTTTCAATGTTAAGATATTCGCCATTTACCAATTTCCTTATTCCCGGCATTATTCTCTTTACCTTTAATGGGCTTTTCAGTACCGTGACCGGAATTCTTGCCCTCCTTAAAAACAGGTATTATCCTTATCTGACCATATTACAGGGATGCATTTTAACCATCTGGTTGATTGTGGAAATCATCATGTTGAGATCATTTTATTTTCCACTGCATTTTCCCTATTTGATGGTGGGTACAGGGATGATCCTGACCGGATATGCACTAACAAATTTTTTAAAACAATAAATTTCCATGTACGATTTATCTGAACTAAAAAAACAACTTGAGAAAAATAATTTTGAAACCTATATTTCCAAAGATCCTGAAGAAGCGAAATCCATCTTCTTTGAAAAAATTTTCAAAATAGAAAAGCCCGCTTCCCTTTGTTGGGGAGATTCATTGACTCTTTATTCCACCCATGTCCTTGATGAACTTAAACAGGATAAAAACCTGCAGGTCATCGATCCATTTGACAGCACCCTGACCTGGAAAGAACAGATTGACAGGCGGAAAAAAGCTTTTACCTGCGATATGTTCCTGACCGGGACAAATGCCGTGACTGCCAAAGGCCAACTGGTCAACCTGGATATGGTAGGAAACCGGGTCGCAGCCCTAACCTTCGGCCCGCGAAAAGTAGTCCTGTTTATCGGGAAAAACAAGATTGTCAAGGACCTGGATGAAGCCTTTCAAAGAGTGAAGAAAATTGCCCCGCTAAATGCCCTTCGTCACCCCAACATGAAAACGCCCTGTCAAAAAACGCTTCAGTGCATAGATTGTAAAAGCCCGCAAAGGCTTTGCAACACCTGGACAATTACAGAGAAATCTTTTCCAAAAAACAGAATTAAAATCATTTTAATCGACCAGGAATTGGGATTATAAATGTTTGAACGACAACCCGTTTTTATCGCAATCGATCCTGATTTCCTTATCTTTATTGATATCGCCTGCCAATACATGTTTTGACAATTCATTCAGGATATACTTCTGCATAGTCCGTTTAATGGGCCTTGCACCAAACTGAGGATCAAAACCCGCATTAGCGATCCAGTCAATAGCCGCATCAGTAATAGACATCTTCACCTCATTAGCCTCCATCATCTTTTGTATATGGGCAAACTGTAATTTCACAATCTGCCTGATTTCGGACCTTGTCAAAGGAGTAAACATGATCAGTTCGTCAATACGGTTTAAAAATTCAGGGCGAATGGTCCTTTTCATCAATTCAAAAAGTTGGTTCTTTGTCCTTTCAATTACTTCATCCCGGTTAGCGTCCGTAAGATGTTCGAAATTTTCCCTGATCAGATCAGATCCCACATTGGAGGTCATGATGATAATGGTGTTTTTAAAATTCACCACCCGGCCTTTGCTATCGGTCAGACGGCCGTCATCAAGCACCTGCAGAAGGATATTGAATACATCCGGATGAGCTTTCTCTATTTCATCGAGCAACACCACCGAATAAGGCTTTCTACGGACAGCCTCGGTCAGTTGTCCACCTTCCTCGTATCCCACATATCCCGGAGGTGCTCCGATGAGCCGGGAAACAGAAAAGCGTTCCTGATATTCAGACATATCGATACGGGTCATCATATTTTCATCGTTAAACAGGAACTCAGCCAAAGCTTTGGCCAGTTCTGTTTTACCGACACCGGTAGTCCCCATAAACAGGAAAGAGCCAATAGGCCTTCTGGCATCCTGCAACCCGGCACGGTTACGCCGAATAGCATTGGAAATAGCTTCAATAGCTTCCTCCTGCCCTACTACCCGTTTATGCAAATCATTCTCCATGGAAAGAAGTTTTTCCCTTTCGCTCTGCAACATTTTATTAACCGGAATGCCCGTCCATTTTGAAACAATTTCCGCAATATCCTCACTGCCCACTTCTTCGCGGATTAAAATCGAATCGGTTTGTTTCTTCTTCAGTTCTTCCTTTAAAGCCTCAATGTTATGTTCCGCTTCTTTAATCCTTCCATAGCGCAGTTCAGCAACCAATCCATAATTTCCATTGCGTTCGGCCTGTTCGGCTTGCAATTTGAAGTTTTCAATATCCGATTTATTCTTTTGAATCTGATCGACCAGGCCTTTTTCTTCCTGCCATTTTGCGCGCAACCTGGCCCTTTCCTCGTTCAAATCGGCCAACTCCTTTTCAATATCCCTGAGTTTAACCTGTTCGCCTTCCCGTTTGATGGCCTCACGTTCAATTTCAAGCTGCTGAATATGGCGTTCCACTTCATCAACCTCCTCCGGAACAGAATCCATCTCAAACCTAAGCTTTGCGGCTGCCTCATCAATCAGGTCAATGGCCTTATCGGGCAGAAAACGATTGGTAATATAGCGCTGCGAAAGTTCAACAGCCGAGATGATGGCTTCATCCTTAATCCTTACCCTATGATGACTTTCATAGCGTTCCTTCAGACCCCGCAAGATAGATATTGAGCTCAACACATCAGGTTCGTCAATCATAACAATCTGGAAACGCCGTTCCAGAGCTTTATCTTTTTCAAAATATTTCTGGTATTCATTCAGGGTAGTGGCACCAATAGCCCTCAAATCGCCTTTTGACAGAGCAGGTTTGAGGATATTTGCAGCATCCATGGCCCCTTCGCTTTGTCCGGCGCCCACCAAAGTATGAATTTCATCTATAAAAAGGATGACCTCGCCATTGGATTCCACCACTTCTTTCACCACTCCTTTCAACCTCTCCTCAAATTCGCCTTTATATTTTGCACCGGCAATAAGAGCGCCCATATCCAGAGAGAATATCTGCCTCGATTTCAAGTTTTCAGGAACATCACCATTCACAATCCGCTGAGCAAGGCCTTCGGCAATAGCAGTCTTACCGACACCCGGCTCTCCTATCAGAATAGGATTGTTCTTTGTACGCCTTGAAAGGATTTGCAATACCCTTCTGATTTCCTCGTCCCTGCCGATGACCGGATCGAGCTTACCCTGACGGGCTTTCTCATTCAGATTAATGGCAAAGCGGTTGAGTGAATTAAAGGTATCTTCAGCGGTCTGACTGGTTACCTTTGAACCTTTACGAAGTTCCTTAATAGCTTTGGCCAGATCTGATTTAGAAATCCCATTATCTTTAAGCATCTGTGAAATGCTGTCTCCCAAAGCCAGTATCCCCAGGAATAAGTGTTCGACAGAAACAAACTGATCGCCATACTCCTTTGAGAAATTCATGGCTTTCATCAGCGCATTGCTTGCATCATTCGACAGATAAGGTTCCCCGCCGCTCACCTTGGGATATGATTCAATAATCTTGTCCAATACAGAGGATATCCTGTTTAAATTCGCCCCAAGTTTATTCATCAAAAAGGAAATAAGACTCTCAGAGGTTTCTATAATTCCTTTAAGCAAATGTCCCGTTTCCACTGCCTGTTGACCATGTCCCTGGGCAATGGTGAAAGCCTGTTGAATAGCTTCCTGTGACTTGATTGTAAAATTATCAGTATTCATGATTTTATCTATTTTCTCAGACCTTTCTACAAATCTGCAGCCAATATAAAAACGCAGGAAAATTAAGACATTTTGTCAACAAACACACAACAACAGCTGACATTTTTACAGATTTCATTCAATGATAAATTTTTTTAATTAATCCTTACTAATATTTTATATATCATTACAAGACATAAGATGTTTTTCCTGTCCGCAGGAAAAAACAAAAAACTGCTTATTGTTAAAAAATAACAAAATTTATTATTTAAAAAAGGAGAAAAACGGAATAAGTTATCATAAATTTAAATACATTTACTATAGCCTAAAACCACTTAGATGAAGCCACCACAAAAAGGAAAGTTTTTATATAAAACCTGTCTTTTTATTTTGTTAGTTATTACGGAGACATTTTGTATTTATGCTCAAAGTAATCCCAAGAAATTTATCATTACCGATTCCAAAAAAAAATCATATTCTTTACCCTTTAAATTAATCAGCAATCTGATCATCATTCCGGTAAAAATCAACAAATCAGACACTTTCCAGTTTGTCCTGGACACGGGCTTAAATGCAACCATTCTGGCCGATTATTCGGAACGCGACAGCATGACCTACAAATATTCCAGGCCAATTCGATTGCACGGACTGGGTGACGACCAGACCTTAAATGCCCTGCATACTTTCGAAAACGAAATTACTATAGGTAAAATACACGGCATGCACCAGGATGTATGTATATTACTTGACAAAAGGCTTGATTTATCTTCAAAATTAGGGACCAGAATAAATGGATTGATCGGCTACAGCCTGATCAAAGATTTCATCCTGGAAATAAACTATGAACGGAAGCTGCTCACCTTTTACAATCCCAAAACTTATGTTTATAAAAAGAGGCGGAAATCAATGACCATTCCCCTCAATATGGATGACACCAAGCCCTATATCAATGCAAAAATCACCCTGGAAAATGGCGTGGAAATCCCCGTTCGATTGCTCATTGACAGTGGGGCCAGTTATTCCATCTGGCTCTTGCCCAATTCCAACGACAGCATCAAAATGCCCCAGAAAGTAATCAATGCTTACCTGGGAAGCGGATTAAACGGGGATGTTTATGGGCAACTGGGAAGAATCAAAAAAGTAGCCGTAGGCAATCAGGAAATGAATCAGGTGATAACCGCCTTCCCGGATTCTGCTTACCTTAGCAGTCTGACTGAACTCGATAAACGAAATGGAAGTATAGGTGAAGAAATTCTTAGAAAATTCACCGTTCTACTTGACTACAGGAATGAGAAAATCACCCTGACTCCCAACTCGACATTTAAGGACCCCTTTACTTACAACATGAGTGGTATTGAAATTGCAGCCATTTTCCCCGGATTGAGAATTTATACCATCACCAATATCAGTGAGGGCTCACCTGCCGACTTGGCCGGATTGAAAAGAGATGACATCATCATATCAATCAACGGACAACCTTGTCAAAACCTCACTATTAGCGATATTCTCTATATGTTTGAACGAAGAGAAGGTAAAAAGCTAAAGGTAGAGGTTTTGAGAAACGGGCAAACCATTAAAACCAGTTTCCGGCTTGTCAGGGCTATTTGAGATATTCATCAAAATATTCGGTAACCTTGCGCATCAAATGTATCCTGTCGGTTCCCCTTACATTATGTTCGTGCGTAGGATAAACGAAATAGTCCACCAACACTTTATTATCTATGCAAGCCTTTAAAAAGGTCAGGCTATGTTGCCAAACAACTGTAGAATCAAGGCAGCCATGAATAATCAATAATTTTCCCTTCAAATTCTGCACATAATTTTTCAAATCGCACTGCTGATATCCTTCCGGATTTTCCTGAGGCATATCCATATAGCGTTCTCCATACATTACCTCATAATATTTCCAGTCAATCACAGGCCCGCCGGCAACACCCACTTTAAAAGTTTCAGGATGGTGAAGCATCAACGAAGTAGTCATAAATCCGCCAAAACTCCAACCATGTACGCCAATACGGGTACTGTCTATATAAGGCAGGCTTTTCAGAAATTCGACTCCTTTCATCTGATCAGCCATTTCATTCTGCCCCAAATGCCTGTGGATAATGCTTTCAAAGGCCATGCCCCGGTTTGAAGAGCCCCTGTTGTCGAGCATAAAGCAAACATAACCCTTTCCGGCCATATATTGCTGCCATAAATCAATACCGATATGCCATTCATTGGTGACCAGCTGGTCATGCGGCCCGCCATAAACATAAACAACGACCGGATATTTTTTATGAGGATCGAAATCAACCGGTTTAACCAGCCTGTAATATAAATCCGTTGTCCCATCAGCTGACTTGAGGGTAGAGACAGTTTCTTCGCCAAGTTTATAATCAGCTAATTTATTGGGAGCTGTGAGTAAAGTGGATAATCGTTTTCCCTTTGTATTACAAACTTCAATTTTATTGGGAATAGTAGTACTGTTGTACTGGTCAATAAAAAGATTTCCGGCAGCATCGAACTTCGTATGATGGGTACCCTGAACAGAAGTAAGAGCTTCCACATTGCCTGATGAAATTTTTACTTTATAAGTCTGCCGGTCCAAGGGACTTTCTTTTGTTGAAGCGAAGAAAACATTTTCACTTTTCACATCATCTCCGTATAAATCCAAGACTTCCCAAGGGCCACTGGTCAATTGCCTGATCAATTTCCCTTCTGTGGTGTACAAATAAAGGTGGTTATACCCATCGCGCCTGCTTTGCCAGATAAACTCATCAGGTTGGGCTTTCAAAAAATAAAGAGGATTCAAAGGTTCAACATAACGGTTATCCGTCTCTTCAAAAAGAGTTTTTACTTTTTGGCCGGTGGCAACCTCATATTTATTTAGCCAGAGATGATTCTGTTCACGGTTAAGAACCGCAATGTAAATGTATTTTTCAGAAGGATCCCAGGAAATATTTGTCAGATACTGTTCAGAAGATTTATCATTTTCTATAAACAGAGTTTTACCAGTTTTTATATCATAGACACCCAGGGAGACATGTTCGCTCTTTTCTCCAGCCATTGGATATTTAATATTTTTAAGAGTAGCAATCCGCTGAGTAACATCCACCAAAGGGTAATCGGTCACATTGGATTCGTCCTTGCGGTAAAATGCCAGGTAATCACCTTTGGGTGACCAAAATATCCCCTTATTTATACCGAATTCATTACGGCTTACTATATTCCCGTTAACAATATTCAAGTCGCTGTCATGAGTGATATCTTTGACCACAGCATCTTTATCCAGCAAATAAAGATTATTTCCCAAGGTATAAGCCAAAGCATCATTCTGAAAAGATAAGTTTACATTTTTTGCCCGCCCGTCATACTTGAGATTTTTTTCCAGTTTTTTCTGTAAGACATTGTAAATCAGAAAGTGGTTGTCCCATTGAAAAGCAATTGAATTTCGATCAATCCATTTGAAATCCGGGAAAAAATCAAGATTTTTAATATCATTTTTTTGCAAAACAGCATTTAGCGTGTAAATGTCAACCAAAAGTGTTTTCTTACCGCTTATCTTGTCAATCTGCTCGATTGCATTCCCACCTTCGTCGACAAAAGTAAGGGTTTCATCACCTGCCCTCCATTGCAACTGTGTTAATGTTTGAGGGTAAAATTCCCGGTAACGCCCCAGGGTAGCCTGATCAATAGTTAAGTTCCTGTTCTGGGCAATAAGTTCAAAAGGAAAAAGGTCGGCTAAAAAAAAGAATAAGAAAAGTTGAAAAAATCGCTTCATCATAAAAAAATTATCTAAATAGTTGGTGTAAAAGCAAATAATGAATAAATTCGATAAAAAATAAACTTTTAACTAAATAAAATCCGTTTGTTATTTTTTAATTTAATTACAAAGGTAATAAAACAACCCCTTAAGTATAAAAGATTTTATCCTGGCAGGAGAAATAATTTTCTTTAAAATTTGATTAAAAACATATACTTTTAAAGTCATTTAAACAAATGTATGAGTGAGCAGATCTTAAAAGCCCTGATGCAATTATTTGCCATCATTGCCCGTCCTGAAGGCAGATCGAAAGACAGGAGGGTAATAGTGGAGAATATTCTTAAAAAGCAGCTAAACCAGGAACTTGTTGCCGAATATTTAAAAGAATTTGACCGGTATTGTGCCATTCATCAGGACAGGCAAAAAGAAACCGACAAGTTAAAGAAAAGGACATCGGCCAGCTCAGTCCGGATATTGGTGATTTGCACCGAAATAAATGAAGAACTCACTCAAAATCAAAAAGTAATTGTTTTAGACCAGTTACTTGAATTCGTCAAATCAGACAATCATCAAACCGATGAAATAACAGAACAGGAATTTGCTTTCATCAGTACCGTTGCCGATACTTTTAACATTCCAGAAATAGAATATAAGCGGATCAAATCGTTTGTATTAAATCCCTTTGAGCAAGTCCCCAATTCGTCAAAAATTGCAGTCATTGACAATAACCGTGATTTCGTCTCTGAAAAAACCAAACATATTTATTCGGAATTTCTTGAAGGTCAGATTCGTATATTAAATGTAGCCAGCACCAACATGTACCTCATCCGCTATATAGGCAAGAGCGAAATGTACATGAACGGGCAGTTGCTCCAGCACGACAAGGTTTATGTATTCAATATCGGAGCCTCCATCCGCAACCCTCAAATCACGCCCATCTATTACAGTGATATTGTAGGTATTCTCAACGAAGCCACCTTTAACTCAAAAATCACCCTTGAGGTCAATCATCTGGAATATAAATTCAGCAATGGCAAACAAGCCATCCACAAGCTGGATTTCTCCGAAAAATCGGGTAAACTGGTAGGTATAATGGGAGCCAGCGGTGCCGGTAAGTCCACATTGCTCAATGTGCTGAATGGATCAGAAAAGCCCACAAAAGGGGAAGTACTGATCAATGGCATCAACATCCATACCGATAAGAATAAAATTGAAGGGCTTATTGGTTATGTATCACAGGACGACTTACTTATTGAGGAACTCACCGTTTATCAGAACCTGTATTACAATGCAAAATTGTGTTTCAGCAATTATAGCGGGCAGCAGATTGATGAAGCAGTCAATAAAATGTTGGAGAACCTTGGTTTATTAGAGATCAAAGATACCCAGGTAGGCAATCCCTTCCATAAAAAAATCAGCGGAGGGCAGCGTAAACGACTGAATATCGCCCTTGAACTGATCAGGGAACCCTCTGTCCTTTTCCTGGATGAACCCACCTCCGGTCTTTCTTCAAGAGATTCGGAAAATATCATGGATCTCCTAAAGGAATTATCCCTTAGGGGAAAACTGGTGTTTGTGGTGATCCATCAGCCCTCATCGGATATTTTTAAAATGTTCGACCGGCTGCTTATTTTAGATTATGGCGGTTATTTGATTTATAACGGGAATCCCATCGATTCGATTATCTATTTTAAATCCAGGGTGCATCAGGCCAACTGTAATGAAAGTGAATGCCATTCCTGCGGAAATGTTAATCCCGAACAAATTTTCAACATTGTAGAGGCTCATGTGCTGGATGAAGAGGGCAAAATTACCCATACCCGTAAGATTTCGCCCAAGGAATGGAACGAATTCTATAATAAATATCAAAAAAGCAACCGCAAACCGCTGACTGCTGTCAAAAAAATTCCTGAAATTTCTTTTAAAATCCCGCACTGGTTTAACCAGTTCCGGGTTTTTATAAAACGGGATGTGCTTTCCAAACTTGCCAACAAACAATATCTGGTAATCAATCTTCTTGAAACGCCCATCCTCGCGTTTCTGCTGTCGTATATCATCAAGTACCGTAATGTAAACATTACCAACAAGTTTGGTTATACTTTCAATGACAACAGCAACCTTCCGGTTTACATTTTCATGTCGGTCATAGTTGCCATTTTTATTGGATTAACAGTAAGTGCTGAAGAAATCATTAAGGACAGAAAAATACGCAAACGGGAAACCTTTCTAAACCTGAGCTGGTCGGCCTATCTGATGTCCAAGATATTTGTACTGCTGGTAATTTCGGCAATTCAATCATTTTTGTTTGTGGTGATCGGCAATTCCATCATAGAGGTAAAAGGAATGTTTCTGGAATACTGGCTGATCTTATTCAGCACCTGGGTTGCAGCAAATCTGATGGGACTGGTCATTTCCGACAGTTTTAAAACAGTCGTAACAATCTATATTCTCATTCCTTTTCTGGTAATCCCTCAAATCATCCTTAGTGGAGTATTGGTAAAATACGAAAAAATAAATCCCAGTATATCTTCTCCCGAGAATATTCCGCTTTACGGAGAAATCATTATTGCCCGATGGGCTTATGAGGCACTTGCCGTATATCAGTTCAAGGAAAACCGATATGAAAAGCCTCTGTACAAGTATGATAAAGCAATGAGTATTGCCGAATATAAAAGGACTTATTGGATCAAAAATTTAAGAAATAAAGTCGATGAATTTGAAGAAAATCCGGACCTGGATAAAAAGAAAGTTACTGACAATTTCATCACCTTAAAAAATGAAATAAGCCAGGAGAATTCAGCAAACCAGTTAATTCAATATAAAGGAATCAATCAATTGGGACAGGGATATCCCGATGAAAAGACGCTTAAAAAGCTCAAATCCTACCTGGATGAATTGAACAATTATTATATAGAACTTTACAATAAAGCCAATGCAGAAAAAGACAAGTTGATTTCTTCTTTTCAGACTACCGAAAAACAGAAGCAGGAATTTTTAAAAATTAAAAGGGAATATGATAACGAATCTTTGCGCGAGCTGGTAACCAATTCAAATGAAACAGATCGAATTGTGGAATATCACCATCATCTTTATCAGAAAATTGATCCCGTCTTTTATGATTCGCCGGACAAGTTTATCAAAGCTCATTTTTATGCCCCAAGAAAACAAATCATGGGAGCTTATCTAAGCACTTTTGTAATTAATCTGATTATCATCTGGCTAATTACGGTCCTTTTTTATGTTGCCCTCTATTTTAGATGGCTGAAAAAATTATTATTTCTATTTGGCCCTGAAAAGAAAGAGCACTCATCCTATTGAAAATCGTAAAGGCTAAAACCTAAAAATTTACTGGATCTCGACCATGTTAAAAGGAACATGAATAATAGATTCATAATCCTCACCAGCCTCCAGCATATCCTCGTCATCTTCCTCGTAATACCAGTTAATATTAACCGGATGGTTGTTTTTATAAATAGCCTCAAGTTTTTTAAAGACATCGAGAATACATTTCGAAGAACTGGTATTGAAATATTCGAGTTGAATATTCACAACAGTAGATCCCTGTGCATTTTGAGCATAATTTTCAAGCCAGTCAACCAATGGCTTATAAAATTCGATTGAGTTTTCAGGTATAGAACGTCCTTTGATTTCAATAATGCCTTTACTTGCATCAAAGTTAACAGTAGGCGTTTTTTGTGTTCCTTCAACAAAAAGTGATTCCATACTTGTTATAATTAATTTAATTACTTACCAAACAAAAAATTATGAGACAGAAATGTTCAATGTGAATAAATAATAATCTCCATTAAATTCATTAAATATATACTGCATTTTGTTACCAGTTTTACGGGCAATATCAACAAAACCCAGACCACCGCCTCCTTTTGACGTAAGCCTTTGATGGTTTAAAATAAACTTATACATTTCTTTCAACTCTTCTTCTGTCAGAGAGTTTATCTTATCAATTCTATCTTTTAAAAATTTTATTTTAGTGGTTAAAATAAAATTCGTTGTTGAGATAACATATTCCTTGCCTTCTTTAGAAACAACCAGTATGCCAAAATTAGGATCAAAGTCAAATCCGCTATTTTCAGGAGGATTATCCAGGTGATGATATAAATTTTGTAAGGTTTCAACCATCACATTGTAAATCCTTCTTTTTAACTTTCCATCTTCTTTTGTTTCATTCAACTTTATTTCAATAGCCTCGAGTACATAGTCAATTAATTCAGATGTAATACATCCTTTATAAGCCAAAAGGATGTTTTTCTCGTATAACTCATCATAAAAATGCTCTAAATCAAAATTCATCTGGGATTAAATTTCGCCTTACGTTTAACAGAATAAAAAAGCCCAAATCACTATACCTCTAACCTATTCCAACCACTAAAAATCTATTCTTTAATCTTTTTAAAATTAAAAATTTTTTAAGGACAATCTTATTTTTTACCTATTTTTTTAAGTAAAAAATAAAATATCTAACTTAAACTTTCATCCTGTTGCTATTCTTCAGTAGAGGACAGAACCGGATTGCTTTTTCTTGAACCTGCATAAAGCAGGAACCTTTGGAATTTACATTCCAGGGCCCCATTATAAAGAGTATAAGTTTTATCGGGATGTAAGCCAAAATACTTCAAAGCATCAAAATTACTGCTGATAATCCAGGCATCGAAACCTGTATATTCCTTCTTGAGATGATCGCCCACTGCTTTATAGAAACTAAAGATATTGGTTTTTCTCATTCTTTCTCCGTAAGGAGGGTTGGTAACCAGCAATCCTTTATGTTGAAAAGCGGCTCCGGATGTTTCTTCGAAAGAACAAACATTTAACTTAACTTTATTATGCAGGGAAGCATTTCTCAAATTTGTACGTGCAATCTGAATGGCTTTGGAAGAGATGTCCGAACCAACTATCTCGCAGTTAAAATCCCTAGTAGAAGAATCATCTTCAGTGACTTCACTGAACAAATCCGGATCAAAATCCAACCAGTTTTCAAAGCCAAAACGCTTTCTATAGATACCCGGAGGGATACCCATAGCAATAAGCGCAGCCTCAATCAGAAGAGTGCCAGAGCCACACATGGGGTCAACAAAATCTGTTTTGCCCTCCCAACCGGAAAGCATAATCATCCCGGCAGCAAGCACCTCATTCAGAGGGGCTATATCAGTGGAAACCCTGTACCCTCTTTTATGCAAGGAATCTCCCGAACTGTCAAGAAGTACATCACAATTATCTTCTGAAATATGTATATTAATCCGGATAGAAGGATTCTCCAAATCCACAGAAGGACGTTTGCCAATTCTTTCCCTAAACTGATCAACAATGGCATCCTTTACCTTAAGTTCCACATATTGAGAGTTGTTGAAATATTTTGAATTAACCACAGCATCTATAGCAATAGTATGCCCGAGTTTAATATACTGACTCCAGTCAAAATCATAGATCGCCTTATAAAGTTGATCGTTATCTGATGCCTGAAAAGAAAATACAGGTTTCAAAATTCTTAAAGCTGTACGCAGGTTAAAGTTAGCCCTATACATCATTTTTTTGTCACCGGTAAACGACACTGCCCTTTTCAAGATAGTGACCTCTTCAGCCCCTAAATCGTTCAACTCCTTTGCCAAAACGCCTTCCAATCCTACAAAAGTCTTGGCAATCATTTTATATTTCTCGACACTACTTTCCATAAAAATCTAAATCAAATTCAAATCGTAATTTACGATAAACTATACTAAAGAAACCTGCTATTAATAATATTATGATTATTTAAAAATATTGCGTTGGTTCAAAGCTTTCTGATACCTGATGGCATTCTGTTTATGTTGCGGTACCGTACTTGCAAAATTATGATAACCCGAAAAATCCTCTTTGGCACAAAAATATAAATAATTGTGATGTTTATAATTCAGCACGGAATTGATAGCAGCTAAAGAAGGGATGCATATAGGCCCAGGGGGTAAACCCTCATACAAATATGTATTGTAAGGGGATTTTACTTCCAAGTCTTTATTCAGCACACGTTTGATGGTAAAATCATTTAAAGCAAAACGGATTGTCGGATCAGCCTGAAGTTTCATTCCTTTATTCAGCCGGTTCATATAAACCCCGGCAATTTTAGGCATTTCGTCAACTTTATTTGATTCTTCACTAACAATAGAAGCCAGGGTAATCACTTCAACCTTACTTAAACCGATGTTCTTGGCTTTAGCAATCCGGCTGTCCGTCCAAAACCTATTATACTCATTATACATCTTCCCCAAAAATTTCTTTGCAGAAGTATTCCAGTAAATATCATAAGTATTGGGGATGAACATGGCCATAACTGTGGCCGGTTTAAAGTTATATTTTGAAAGAAAATCGGCATCATTGAGCAGGTCAAGTACTGCCTCTTTTTTAGCTTCAATCTGAGAAGCAATTTTTTCAGCAAACTCATCCTTTGTGCGGATACTGTTGAAAACCAGATGAACAGGTTCCTGCTCTCCCGAACGCAACAGCTTAATAAGACTGTTGTTACTCATGTGGTTTTTTAATTTATAACGGCCAGGATGTACATGGTGACGATAGTTCATCTTTTCAGCCAGCCATTCGAACGAACGTTTGTTGACAATATAATTTTTTTCGTACAAAAGATTGCTTACATCTTCCAGTTTAGAACCAGTAGGGATACAGACATACGATGTCTTTTGACCATGCAAAACAACATTGGACATGTATATCTCCCTGAAGGTCTCAAATCCCTTAATAAAGACTATGAACATCAGTAAAGCCAACGCTGAAATAAGTATCTTTACTGTAAGGCTTTGCTTTTTAAAACTAAAAAATTTCTTTTTCCTTGCCATTCAAATAAAAAATAAAACGCATCAATTTCGAAATGTCTTTTAAAAACAAAAAACATCTCAAATTTTATGCGACAAAAGTAATATTTATTTTTTGAATGGTTAGGGAAAATAATGACATAGATATATCGAAAATTTCTTTAGTTTTGTTCGGAATTAACTTCTTTGCCAACTAAAAAATCAATGAATATGGATAAAGTGAAACGAATTGCTCTGGTAGCTCATGACCATACCAAAAAAGATATGGAAGAATGGGTTGAATGGAACTGGAAAGAACTTGTAAACCACAAAATTGTCTGTACAGGCACTACAGGGAAGTTAGTGGAAGAAACATTGAACCGGAAAATTGAGGAAGAAGGACTTCCTCCAATGAAATATCCCGTCGTAAAATTAAAAAGTGGCCCGCTGGGAGGAGACATGCAATTGGGTGGTTTAATCAGTCAGGGAGAAATTGATATTGTAATATTCTTCTGGGATCCCATGTTTACTCAGCCCCATGATGTTGATGTAAAAGCGCTTTTAAGAATCACGGTACTTTACAATGTACCTACTGCAAGTAACCGTTCCACTGCAGATTTCATCATTTCATCTGAATTATTTCACAAGAAATACGCCCCCATACCGAATGATTTCAGCGATTATATCAACCGGAAAATACACTTATAATTAATAAAGGAAATTCAGGTTAATATAGAAACCTGAATTTCCATCCCTTCTATCTGTGGCCATTCCATAATCAAAAGCCACAATAAAATTCTCATTCAGGGCAAAATGTAATCCCCCTCCACAGGAAACATGAGGTTTTTCAGCATTATCTGCAAAGAAGTATCTTTGATCCTGAGGCACCCCGGCAATATCAAATTTATATTTACGGGTTACCATACCCGCATCTGCAAAACCACTTAGTGCGATATAGAAATTCTGCTTAAAAAGCATAGTCCTTAAAAACTTATAGCGCAATTCAGCATTCGAATACGCGAAACCATCTCCTACTACCCGGTCACGCAATATGCCCCTCATATTTTTTGCCCCTCCCAAACCGTCATAGGTCTGATAAGAACTTAACATATAAGGCAACATGTAAAAAGGAATGTGTCCGCTAAGTTTTGTTTGCCAGCCAATGCGGCAAGCCAGTGAAAGTTTTTTCTCAGCCAGGGTAAAATATTGGTGGTGGATAAGGGCTAACTGGGTATAGTCAAACTTTTTATTCCCCGTAAAAGAAGGGGCAACCATCAACATGGCTTCGGTCCATATCCCCTTCATCGGATTGGGCTCATTATCCCGGCTATCGTATATTAGCCCCAGTTTTAAGAAATTGCTGGTACCGCCTTTCGCCTGACCGGCGGGAATAATACCCCAGCTAACATAGCGATCGTATAATCCCGGGACATCAGGCAACTTATCTTTTTCAGCTTTGCCCTCATTCAGTTTCCCTATGTCTACAGAAGAAACTTTTGTGTCAAAAACAGCAATTCCTGCCAGCCATCTCAGGTTATTATCTGTTAATTTCCCCTGGAGATCGGTTGTAAACTTCAGCAGGCGGCGGTCACAACGGTAAAAAACCCTGGAAATATATTGGTTGCTTTGTTCATCTTCCAAAGCATGGTTATAATAAGCCTGGTATCCGTTAAATCCATAAAAATTAAGTGTCTGTTCCGTCAAAAAACTCAGGTCAGAAGTGATACGGATTTTCCAGGGAAGAAGATATTTTGAATCAAAAAAAATCTGATTAATGCCGCTGCCTTTGGTAGTACGTGACCATTCAAAATAAATAGAATAAAGATAATTAGGATAAATATCACCTTTACCGTAATTAAAAAGATTTACTACAGCACCATATTTAAAACCTATGTCAGTATCAAAACCCAGGGCAGGTACAGCACCAAAGCTCCAACCTTTTTTGGTTTTAACACTATCGGCTTTTGAATTTCCCTCAAGCGTAGTATCCTGTTGTCCCCAAAGGTTACAATAGAAAAAGCACAGGAAAAGAACTGGCAAAATCTTCTTTCCCATCAACAGAGTTGAAGAATAACAACAGAAAATCTTACCCAATATCATTTTTCCAATATCTTACACTCTGATCATTCAGAATTAATCAAACTTGGATTTAATAAACCAGAAATCATGCATCACAATACCAAAGGTGACCAGGGTATAATTCTCCCGGAATAGGATATTGGAAACATTGCCTTTTTGTCCCTCTTGAACGCCAATATGCA
>JAUZOH010000027.1 GCA_030706565.1 Bacteroidota bacterium
GAACAAACCACCTTTTATGCAGAATACAACAGCAGGGGGAAAGGGGCTAACCCTTTAGCCAGAGTGAAATGGTCAAAACAACTGAGCGATGAGGAAGCTGCCGCTTATACCCTTGAAAATGTTTTTACCAGAAATTCGGTTTGCATTCCTGTGGTAGGAAGTTGGAACCCTTTAAAGTAAATGGTGTATTAAATTTTAATAGCTGTACCTTTTATAGAATTACATATTTAAAAATGGCTCCACAATGAACTCGGCCCTGATATAGTTTATATTATTAAAACCTGCAGCAAACAGCAAAAATTAAAATAATTTCAACCATGAATAATCTTAAAAAATCGGGAATATTATTTATCCTAAGTATCCTCTTATGTTTAATGGCATTCAGGCCCCAGGGGAAACCCTGGTCAGTCAGAATGGCCAATTCGGAGATGAAACGGTTTCCCCAAAGCTGGATGCTTGACAATTCCGCCAAGCCGAAATGGGGATATTGTCAGGGATTGGTTTGCAGGGCCATGATGGAAACCAGTAAGGCTACAGGGAACAAGAAGTTTTTTGCTTATGCCAAGAGTTATGCAGATACCTTGATCTCAGCTGAGGGGACAATTAAAACCTATCAGATTCAGGATTATAACCTCGATCAGATCAATGCGGGCAGAATATTGTTTGATCTTTACCGTCAAACCGGGGGAAAGAAATACCTCAAAGCCCTGGAAACATTGCGTGATCAGGTTCGTAACCAGCCCCGCACATCGGAAGGCGGTTTCTGGCACAAAAAGATCTACCCTTATCAGATGTGGCTGGATGGCCTTTATATGGCCAGCCCCTTTCTTGCCCAATATGCAAAAGAATTTAATGAACCCCGGTTATTCGACGAGGTGGTAAAGCAAATTACTCTGGTGGCCAAACATACTTATGATCCTAAAACAGGTTTATATTACCATGGTTGGGATGAAAAACACATCCAGAACTGGGCTAACCCTCAGACCGGCACCTCTTCTTGTTTCTGGGGGCGAAGTGTTGGCTGGTATGCAATGGCTATGGTTGATGTATTGGATTATCTCCCTAAAAATCATGCGGGCCGCAATAAGGTGATCAGAATATTAAAAAGTCTGGCCCCTGCTCTTGCTAAAGTACAGGATGGGAAGACCGGATTATGGTATCAGGTACTTGATCAGGGTGGCCGCCAGGGCAACTATCTGGAAGCTTCCTGCTCTTCCATGTTCGTTTATGCTTTGGCAAAGGCTGCTAAAAAGGGATATATTGAGAAAAAATATCTGGCAGTCGCCCAAAAGGGCTATGATGGTTTGCTTAAGAACCTGATTAAGGTGGATAAGGAGGGCACAGTTTCCCTGGTTCAATGCTGTGCCGTAGCCGGATTAAGCGCCAATCGGCCCGGTACATACGATTATTACATCCATGAAAAGATTTGTGAAAACGATCCTAAGGCAACCGGTTCATTCATATTGGCCAGCCTTGAGTTGGGCAGATAGTCGCTGGGGTACGGTAAAATACAAAGATTAATTTTAAAATCAGATTATTTACACAAATTACAGATTATTAATAAATTACAAATTATATTTAACAAATGATAGAAATAAAAAGAAAAAATTTCAAAGTCAGGGAAAAAGTGTTTATCCTTTTATCCATATTATTATCCTTTAGCACTTTCTCTTTAAGGGCTCAGGAAAGTACTCTTTCAAAAGTTTGGGTTCCTGATAACGGAAATGGAACCTATAAAAATCCCGTGATTTGTGCCGATTATTCTGATCCCGATGCAATAAGGGTAGGAGATGATTTTTATTTGACTGCTTCGAGTTTTAATTGTGTACCCGGTTTGCCGATTTTACATTCCAAAGATTTAGTCAATTGGGAGATTATAGGGTATGCTTTGAGTAAGCAGATTCCTGAAGATGTTTTCAACAAACCTCAACACGGGAATGGGGTTTGGGCTCCTTCCATTCGTTATCACAATGGAGAATTTTATATTTTTTATCCCGATCCCGATTATGGCATATACATGGTTAAGGCCAAAAATCCTGCAGGGCCCTGGGATCCTCCTGTTCTGATCAAGGATGGGAAAGGACTGATTGACCCCTGTCCGTTGTGGGATGATGATGGCAATGCATACCTGGTTCATGCATGGGCCGGGAGCAGGGCTGGTATCAAAAGTATCATCACCATTAACCGCATGAACAATGAAGGGACCAAAGTCCTGGATGATGGTGTCCTTGTTTTTGACGGGCATAGCCATTATCCAACGATTGAAGGACCTAAGATTTACAAGCGCAATGGCTATTATTATATTTTTGCTCCTGCAGGAGGGGTGGAAACGGGTTGGCAGTCGGTCTTGCGTTCCAAAAATATTTATGGCCCTTATGAAGACCGCATTGTAATGGATCAGGGGAAGACCCCGGTTAATGGACCTCATCAGGGAGCTTGGGTAGAGCTGGCTTCGGGGGAATCCTGGTTTTTACATTTTCAGGATAAAGGGGCTTATGGCCGTATTTTGCACCTCCAACCGATGAAATGGTTAAACGACTGGCCGGTAATTGGTATTGATAAAAATGGCGACGGGAAAGGTGAGCCTGTGCTGAGCTTTAAAAAACCCAATGTTGGGAAAACTTATCCTAAGGCAACTCCATTGACTTCTGATGAATTTAATTCCAATTCTCTTGGGCTTCAATGGCAATGGCATGCCAATCCTCAGGCAACCTGGGCCTTTCCGGTTGGTAATCAGGGCTATTTAAGGTTGTTCTCATACCCATTGCCTGAAGGATATACCAATTTCTGGGATGTACCCAATCTGCTTTTACAAAAATTTCCTGCCCCTGAATTTACCGCTACAACCAAGCTTACCTTCACCCCAAATTTTGAGGGCGAAAAGACCGGTTTGATTATTATGGGAATGAATTATGCTTATCTGGCTGTAACCAATCAAAAGGGCAAATTATACGTTTCGCAGACTGCCTGTACCAATGCGGACAAGCAGGGCAAGGAAATTGAGACAGAAAAGATATTACTGCCGGATAATACGTTTTATTTGAGGGTAAAAGTTGAAAAAGAAGCAAAATGTACTTTTAGCTACAGCGCTGATGGAAAACGTTTTACTTCTTTGGGCGATCCCTTTACTGCCCTGAAAGGTAAATGGATAGGGGCAAAAGTCGGCATTTTCTGCGTTCGCAGTGGCAAATTTAATGATGCGGGTTATGCTGACTTCGATTGGTTTAGAATTGAATAAAAAATACATGATCATTGACCGAAATAAAGTAAATAGATAAAATATCAATAATATAAATTAAAAAATATATGAAGTCAAGGTTGAAATCAATCCTCGTAATATCCTTGGGGGTATTGTCGACTGTTCCAGGTTTGGCCCAGTTTAGCGGGGATAAAGTCCCATTTGATATGCCGGAGGTTAAAGTTCCTGTCTTTAAAACCGATACATTTAATGTAAAGGATTATGGAGCAGAGAATGACGGGATAACACTCAACACAAAAGCATTTGCCAAAGCTATAGATGCTTGTTCGGCAGCAGGTGGCGGAGTAGTCCTTATTCCTGAAGGCTGTTGGCTGACCGGGCCAATTGTTCTGAAAAGCAATGTAAATCTTCATACCACCCGGGGAACCCTGGTGAAGTTCAGCAGGAATTTTGATGATTATCCCATCGTTCAGGCTGCTTATGAAGGCATTATGATGATGCGCTGTGCTTCGCCTGTGAGCGGAAAGAACCTGCAAAATGTTGCAATCACGGGATATGGGATTTTTGAGGGATCTGGTGATGCCTGGAGGTCCGTAAAAAGAGAAAAGCTTACTCCCGGCGATTGGAAGAGTCTGATCACTTCAGGGGGAATTCTTTCTGAAGACAAGAATACGTGGTATCCCAGTAAAAAATATTTGAAAGGCAATGCTTATCCTTCCGGTTATCTTGGCCCCAATGCCACGATTAAAGATTATGAAGCAATTAAAGATTTTCTGCGTCCGGTTATGGTTAGTTTCATCCAGTGTAATTCTGTTTTGTTGGATGGACCTACTTTTCAAAATTCTCCCAGCTGGTGTATCCATCCTTTACTTTGCGAGAATCTGACATTAAGAAATGTGACGGTTCGTAATCCCCAATATGCCCAGAATGGCGACGGAATTGATGTGGAATCCTGCCGGATCGGAACTATTACCAATTGCAGTTTTGATGCCGGCGACGATGGCATTTGCATCAAATCCGGTAAAAATGCAGAAGGGCGTAAGCGGGGCAAGCCAACAGAATATTTCGTAATTTCAAACAATGTGGTTTTTCACGGACACGGTGGTTTTGTAATTGGCAGTGAGATGTCCGGAGGAGTTCGTAATATTTTTGTTCACAATTGCTGTTTCGTGGGGACAGATATAGGTTTGCGTTTTAAAAGTACCAGGGGCCGTGGGGGTGTTGTAGAAAACATTTATGTATCGGGCATTGCCATGATCAATATTCCTACTACCGCGATTCTTTTTGATATGTTCTATGGTGGTGCTTCCCCTATTCCCGAGGGTGGTGCAAAGGTTGAAAATAATTCCGAAACCATCACTAAGCCTGTTGTCGACGAAGGAACCCCCCGGTTTGAAAATTTCTTTATAAAGGATATTTCCTGTAATGGTGCTGATCAGGCAATTCTTGTGAAAGGATTGCCTGAAATGAGTATCCGCAATATCAGTCTTGAAAATATTTCCATCAAATCGAAAAGAGGCTTTTCCTGCATTAACGGTGATCATGTTAAATTGACCCATATTAAACTGGATATAGAAAATGGCGATGCCGGTATAATTAAGGACAGTAAGAATGTTGATCTTTCCGGTTTCTCCTGTAACCATTGTCCAGGCAAATTGTTAAGGGTAAGCGGAGCCGAATCGGAAAATATTAGTATTTCTGGTAATAATATTAATAAGAATGATATTGAAATGGGGAGAGAAGTGAAGTCAAAAGTTAACATCCATTAACTGTGAATTTATTCTAAATTCATGTTATAAAAAACTTAAAAAACCCCGTCAGGGGTTTTTTATTTCAGCAAATAGCAAGAGAATTATTATATCTGTTATCATTATTTTTAGCTAAATTGCATTACTTATTACCTAAAAACGAGGATGAACCAATACTCTGACCAGGATATTTTGGAAAAGCTTAAGTCGGATAATGAAGCTGCCTTAGATTACCTGTTTCTGGCTTATTATGAAAAGTTATGCATTTATGCTTTTACTGTTTTAAAAAACAAAGATATAGCCGAAGAAATTGTTCAGGATGTTTTTGTGAAATTATGGAAACAGCATAGAAAATTGAACATAGAAACATCTATAAAAGCTTATTTATTCCGTACTGTTCATAAACATTGCATCAATTATTTCGTCATTAAGCCGGGAAGCTATAATATTGGAAGTACAGCTTTTAATTTGACAAAAAACATTAAAATCAGGGGGCTTTACCGGGATACTTTACCGGTTATCCACATGTCAGGGGCAACATCTACTGCCAATATGTTGAATATTGCAACCACCAGCCAGTTGAATTATATTCGCTTTGAGAATATTGAATTCTCAGGATATTTGGATAATGTCAGTGGGGGAACCAAAATAGGTTATATGTTTAATCAAAGTACAACCTGCACACTCGGAGAATTGAGCTTTACCAATTGTGTTATTCGTAATATCGGCAATACTCCTGTTCGTTTGAAAGATGCTCCGGTTAAAACAATTTCAAATCTTTCATTTGATAAATATAAAATTTTTGATATCGAAAATTCCAGCGTTTATGCCTTTGTGAACAACAATGTCGCCGGTTGTTCCATAACTAACATCAGTTTTACCAACAGTACGGTTTATAATTTTGCCGTTTCTATTGTTCTTCATACTACAGCCAATTCCAATTCTGTTACGCTGCAGAATTGTACCTTTAATGAGATTTCCACTTCGGGAACCGGAACATCCATCAGGTATATCATTGATTACAACACTTATACTGTTACCAACGGAGTAACCATCCAAAATTGTATTTTTGGCAGTACCCCAAGGGCATATACGGATGGCGTAAGGGTAAGTACAAGTACCAATAAACTGATTTCAGGATTCTATTTCACAAGTGATTATAAGGATAATAATGCCGCAACAACATTTTCTATCATGGGAAGTTTAACGGCATATTCAGGTTCATCAACCGCATTGTTTAAAGCCCCGACAAACGGTGATTTTACGATTATTGATGCAGGATTCGCCGGAAAGAGTAATGCCGGTGATCCGCGCTGGAGGCCCTAAATTATTTTTACTACACTAACCCAGGGGAAGAGCTGCTTGTTTTTTGGCAGCTCTTCCTTTTTTATTCTTTGTCAAAGAATAATATAATTTTGTCATTATTTCAGCACAGTTAATTGAAATATTATTTTATAACTTTGAAGCACCAAAAACTCAATTTGCTTTCGGGTTCGATCCCTATATGAAAGCGATATGAAATGTTTGACTTATTACACCTAAATGCCTATGTTCCGTAAAGTAAATAGGGGAACGTTCCGTTTTGAATTTGCTGTCTCTTTCATTTTCTTTTTACTGATTAATCTGAATATTTCAGGACAAGGTATTCAGATGTCTTTCGATCATTTGACTGTGGATGACGGGCTTTCACAAAGCTGTGTTTTTTCTATTGCCCAGGATTCAAAAGGTTTTATGTGGTTTGGTACCCGGGATGGCTTGAATAAATATGACTCTCATGCCTTTAAAGAATATAAACATAATCAGAAAGATCCAAACAGTCTGATTGGCAGTGTGATATTTTCACTTTTATCGGATAAACAGGGAACCTTATGGGTGGGAACCAATAATGGACTAAGTATTTATAATTCCCAAAAAGACAACTTCACAAATCTGGTCAATAATCCTAAAGACCCTAATTCGCTCAGTCAGAATGGGATTATGTATATCTTGGAGGACAGGAGCCACCATATTTGGGTAGGTACAAGAAATGGGTTAAATCTTTTGATTTCAAGAAATCCTTACCGTTTTAAACGTTTTCTGTATTATCCCCGCCAGGAAAATTATGTGCATTATATTTTTCAGGATAGGGCCGGAATCATCTGGGTAGGGACTGAAAGGGGCTTGTTCGAACTTATAAGTACAGGCAAGGACCAAAGTTATAAGATTTGTTGCTACAGACATAGCAACAACAATGTCAATAGCCTGAGTCATGATTATATTAATGCCATTTCAGAGGATTTCTCGGGCTCAATTTGGGTAGGAACCGAAAAAGGTGGGATAAATCTTTTAGATAAAAAGACGGGCAAGTTTACTTCCGCCCTTAACAGCAAGGCAGAACTCTTTCATCTCGATGAGACAATCCGTTTCCTGAAACTTGATCCAGGTGGAAACATGTGGATGGGAACCATGTCTTCCGGCGTCTTTGTCCTCAACAGGCAGGGAAAGAAAATAGCAGAGTTGAGGAACAGTCCTGATAATTCAGAGTCTTTAAGCGACAACTCCATACGTTCTATATTTATTGACCGTGATCGATCTTTCTGGATTGGTACTTTCTTCGGCGGAATTAATTTCTACAGTCCGAAGTGTAGAAAATTCAGCAGTTTTAAACAGGTCGAAAAAGGTTTTCATCTCGGACATAAGGTTGCAAGTGCTATTGTGGAAGATGAAAATAATAATTTCTGGATTGGCACTGAAGGGGGAGGCATGATTTTTTGGAACCGCCGGTCTAATGAGGTTCAACATTATAAGCATTCCACGGGTTCTGTAAATTCGATCAGCAACAACAATATAAAAACCATTTTACCCGAGGGACGTAAAGGTTTATGGATCGGAACAATGAACGGGTTGAATTATTTAAACCTGGCTAATCATCAGTTTACCCATTATTTTTCCACCACGGGTATGCCCAATTCAATCCCTCATGATCGCATTTACAGCATTATCAAAGATTATAAGGGGAATTTGGTATTAGGTACTTATGGAGGTGGACTTGCAAAATTAAATACGAAAAGTGGCAAAATAGAAGTTTTTAAGAATAACCCTTCTGATCCGTCTTCCCTTTCAAATAATTCGATTACCTGCCTTTATGAAGATTCCAGACATGTCCTGTGGATTGGAACCGGCCTCGGCTTGAACCGTCAGCTGACTAATGGTAAATTTTTAAGATTTTTGAGCCAGGATAATAATCCTTCTTCTATCAGCGGGAATTATATCAATTGCATTTTTGAAGACGACCAGAAACGCCTTTGGATAGGAACCCGGGGAGATGGTTTTAGTATGTTTCAGCCCCGTACCGGAAAATTTGTCCGTTATTCTGTTGAACAGGGATTAGCCGGTACCAATGTCAATGGTATCCTGGAAGACAGGAAAGGTTTCTTATGGCTGAGTACCAATAATGGCCTGTCAAAATTTAATCCCCGGAACGGTGAATTTAAGAATTATAATAAATATGACGGACTGATTTGCAAGGAGTTTAATATTAACTCATATTGTAAGGACAGAAAAGGTTATATGTATTTTGGCGGTTACAACGGGATTGTGGTTTTTCATCCTGACAGCATTTTGGAAAACTCGATAATTCATCCGGTCGTGTTTACCAGGTTGTTTTTGTTCAATAAAGAGATTAAAGCAGGTTCTGTTAAGGGATTATTGGACTATAATCTCGATGAAACAAAAAAATTGACCTTTCATTACAACCAAAATGTCTTTTCTATTGAATTCGCCGTTTTGAATTATATCCTTCCCCATAAAAATCGATATGCCTATAAACTTGTCGGGTTCGAAGAGAACTGGAATTATGTGACCAATCCTGTGGCAACCTATATGAACCTGAAACCCGGAAATTATACCTTATTGGTTAAAGGTTGCAACAATGATGGGGTATGGAATAACACCCCCATTGCATTAAAAATTCATGTACTTCCCCCTCCCTGGAAAACCTGGTGGGCATATCTTGTTTATTTGCTTATAGTTGCCGGTGCAATACGTTTCTTTATCAGGGTGAAACTTGCAAGAATCAGGCTGGAGCATAATTTATACCTTGAACAGCTTGAGAATAAAAAACAAAATGAATTAAGTCAGGCTAAACTCAGGTTTTTTACAAATATTTCCCACGAGTTAAGGACTCCGCTTACTCTTATTCTTAGTCCCCTGGAAAGTTTGCTTAATTCTTCCTTTGAACCCAAAGCACATAAGCAACTTCAGTTGATACAGGCCAATGCAAACAGGATATTGCGGCTTGTGAACCAACTCCTCGATTTCAGGAAACAAGACACCGGAAACCTGAAACTGAAAGTTGCAGAAGGGAATATTATCAAGTTTATTGACGAAATTGTCCTGGCCTTTCAGGATTATGCGCATACAAAGAAAATTAATCTTGAATTCCATTCTCAGGATGATGAAATAAAAGTCTGGTATGATAGGGGCGAGCTGGAGAAAGTAGTTTTCAACCTCATTTCCAATGCCCTTAAATTTACTCCGGAAGGTGGATATGTTTCTGTTTCAATTTTGAAAAAGCATCCGGATCAGAATTCCCCTGAAGGGTACATTGAATTGATGGTTGAAGATAATGGCATAGGTATTTCCAAAGAAAATATGAGTAAAATATTTACTCGTTTTTATCAGGTAGAGGATGAATCCTATCCTACTTATGGTTTTGGCATAGGATTGGCTCTAACGAAAGGGATAGTGGAGTTGCATCATGGGACTATTCAGGTAGATAGCCGGGATTCCAAGCAGGGTCCGGGTGGTTTTACAAGGTTTACGGTTTCTTTATTGCTGGGCAATTCTCATTTTTCGTCCGGAGAGATTGTCAATGATTATGTGAACAGCGAACATGTGGAGTCGTTTTTATCTCTGGAATCCGAAAGTAATCTGGCTGCATTTGGTGAAAAAGATGTTTCAAAATCCAACACTAACAGGAAATATTCTGTCCTGATTGCTGATGACAATGCTGAGATACGTAATTTCCTTAAAGAAAAGCTTGCAGTCGATTATCATATCCGGGAAGCTGCCAATGGCCAGGAAGCATGGGATATTGCTTCAAAAAATTTGCCTGATCTTATTATTAGTGATGTTCTGATGCCTGTGATGGATGGGATTACGCTCACCAAACGGTTGAAATCGGACGAACGGACTAACCATATTCCGGTTATTCTGGTTACGGCACGCCATACAATTATTCAGCAAATGGAAGGACTCGAAACCGGTGCCGACGACTATATTACAAAACCTTTCAGCGTAAGCCTGCTTGAGCTTAAGGTGAAGAATTTATTAAGTTCGCGTGAAAAATTAAAAGAAAAATACGGGAAAATTATTAGCCTCGAACCTCAAAATACGGAACTGTCCGATCCTGAAGAGAAATTTCTTCGACGATTACTGAAGATTATCGAAGAAAAAATGACTAATACCGACTTTAATGTTACCATGCTGGTTAATGAAATTGGGATGAGCCGGCCGGTACTGTTCAGGAAAGTCAAGGCCCTCACGGGGTTATCGGTTATTGAGCTTATTCGTACTACCCGTCTTAAAAAAGCTGCATTGCTTTTGAAGCAAAAGAAACTTTCCGTAGCAGAAGTTGGATATACAATAGGATTTTCCGATCCTAAATATTTCAGTAAAGAATTTCATAAGTATTTCGGGAAATCACCTTCCGAATTTCTTTCTCAACCTGAAGGATAAACCCCATTAATTGTTGAAGCACAATATCATAAATGGTCAAAATTGATCATTTAAGATATTGTTTTGAGAACGATTTTCTACCCTTTTGAACAAAAATTCCCCCTTTCTGAACAAAATTTCCTACCTACTTGAACGAAAATTAACCCCTGTTACAGAGAATTCCTGTCTACAATTGTAATCATTTTCTGAAGCAAAAGGAATGAGTGGTTTTAATTGAAAAGATGATTTGCAGCAAAGGCTCTTTTTTTTTGCATTCAGTTCTAAACCTAAATTAATTCAATATGAAAGTTTTTATGAAGAAAAAACCAAAAAACAAACTGCTTGGGAAGTTAATTCCTTTGTTGGCCTTTTTGTTTTGCGTGGGGCAGGCTCTGTATGCCCAACAAATTACAGGGAAGGTAGTATCAAATGATGGGGAGCCCTTAATGGGGGTAAGTATTCATGTTGACAAGACTACCACAGGAACCACGACAGATCTGGATGGTAAGTTTTCAATTAAGGTACCGGGAAGCGAATCTGTTTTAGTGTTTTCCTACATTGGTTATCAGTCACAAAAGATCAAAGCCGGGAAACAATCCAGCATTACTGTCACCTTGCTGCCTGATGCCAAATCCTTGGATGAGGTGGTGGTCATTGGATACGGTACGGCAAAGAAACGTGACCTGACCGGTTCGGTTACCAACGTGGGCGAAACCTCAATTTTGGAAAAGCAACCGGTTTCTTTGACTGATGCTTTGCAGGGGCAGGCAGCCGGCGTGCTGGTTACTACTGACGGCGATCCCACAAGTGACGGATCTATACAGATCAGGGGGGCTTCTACCATTAATGCCAGCGGCAATGGCCCTCTTTATGTTATTGATGGGGTCATCTCAGACAATGCAAAATTCATTAATCCTAAGGATATTGAATCTGTTGATATTTTAAAAGATGCATCTTCTTCGGCCATTTATGGAGCACGTGGTGCAAACGGGGTCATTTTGATTACAACCAAAAGCGGCAAGTCCGGCAAACCTTCTATCCATGTCAGTTATACAAATCTGTTCGGAAAGCTTGCCCATAAACTGAGAACAACCAGTGCTGATGAATTGCGCTATTACAGAAAAATGAGGGGCGATGGGAACAGTGGTGTAAATGTCGACTCCGTAAACTATTACCTGAACCAGGATAATGATTACCAGGATATTTTATTAAGGGTTTCCAATAAGAAGATGTTATCATTAAGCATAAGTGGTGGCACATCAAAAACTCCTTCAGCAGATAATCCCGCTACTCCCGGTGATGGAATTAACTATTATATGGGCATAGATTATACGGATAATCAGGCAATAGTAGTCAACAGCTGGTTAAAAAGGGTTCAGTCAAGGATTAATGTCGGTTACAGGCAGAACAAACTGGAAGTAACCAATAACCTGTCCTGGGCTTATGAAACAGGTAATTCAATTAATGTGGGTAATACCCTAAAGCAGGTATGGGAAAAGAATCCCTGGACCAGTGCTTATAAACCTGATGGCACATTGGCTTCAACCATAGAAAGTAAACGTAATCCTTTGGCTCAGGCTTTACTGGCCACCAATATGGAGGAAAATTTCACTGCTTTAAATAATACCCAACTGGCTTATCAGTTTACAAAAGATTTACGGTTTACCACTTCTTTCAATGCGAAGCTGGAATCCGACAGGAACTGGACAATGAGTCCTGCTTCTATTTCAACTTCTTCTCCTCAGACCAATTCTGCCAGCAATGAATTCGAAAGGACTTTTTACTGGTTGTATCAGGCTTATTTTAACTACGGGAAGACTATTGGTAACCATTCATTTACCGGTTTGGCTGGTTTTAGTGCTGATCAACACAGGGATGATGATTATGTCATTTCTTCCTTGAAAATTATTGATGAACAATTGTTCACATCCAATATGGGACAGACCGACATCACCTCTTCAAGTAAAACTGGGACAACAGCTACGGCACATACTACTGCTTCATTTTTCGGACGTCTGGGATATAGCTTTAAGAGCCGTTATATTTTGCAGGGAACCTACAGAAGGGATGGTTCTTCAAGATTTGGTGAAAACAGCAAATGGGGAAACTTTTTGTCGGGATCAGCAGCATGGCGTTTCTCTGATGAGAGTTTCATGGACTGGTCAAAGAAATTTTTGACCGATGGTAAATTACGTTACAGTATTGGCCAGGCCGGGAATGATGCAATAGGTGATTATTCTTCTTATACGGTATTTAATGCAGGTACAGAAGTTTATATGGGCGTGAATGGTGTCGCAGAAAGTAATACTATGGGCAATTCCAAAATTCAATGGGAATCAACTACTTCTTCTGATTATGGTTTGGATCTTACTTTCTTTAATGGCCGGATGAATTTCACTGCCGACTATTACCGGAAAATTACGGATAATTTACTTTACAACAGTGCTTTACCAAATGAATGTGGTAAAACTCAGGTAACTATTAATCTGGGCTCTATTCAAAACACAGGCTGGGAATTTACCCTGGGTGCTACTCCGGTTTCAACCAGAAATTTCAATTGGAATATTATGGGTAATATCTCTTTCCAGTCCAGCAAAATTAAGGAACTGGCTAATCATACCCCCTTCTTGTCTGGAGATAAATGGTGGATCCGGGAAGGTGGAAAGATTGGTGACTTTTATGTATGGAAAAACCTGGGCGTATATCAATGGGATCAGTCAAATGCTTATGTCGGCGATCAGACCAGTAAATATTACGGGCAACAACTTACTGTTGAAATTGACCCTAACACAAAAAATCCAGACGGGCAATATTTATTGAACGGAGATGTTTATGCCGGTCCCATTCAGAAAAAAACCAGAAATGGGATTGTGCTTCAGGGGGGTGATACCCAATGGCTGGATGTCAATAATGATGGCGTAATTGATGATCAGGACAGGCTTATTTGTGGCAATGCCCTTCCCAAATACTATTTTGGGATCAGCAATACCTTTACCTATAAGAACTTCTCCTTGAGCATTTTCATTAATGCCCAAATGGGTGATGATATTTATAACCGGGTAGCCAACAACCAGAATGCTAATAGTTCTACTTATTCTCCTCCTATTTATGATGCTATTTTGACCTCTTGGAAGCAACAGGGCGATATCTCCAAATATCCATTGTTCACCCGTAAGGATACAAGAGGAAGTATAAGTTCAGGTACCAATAGTTTATACATTGAGAATGGATCTTTTATCCGTTTGTCTAGCGCAAGGTTGAACTATAATTTCGACAAGACCTTGGTGAATAAAATCAGGCTAAACGGAGTCAGCATTTTTGTTTATGGAAATAATTTAGCTACCTGGACAAACTACAGCTGGTATGATCCTGAATTTTCGCTGAATGGGCTTCAACCCGGTGAAGATAACGGGAAATACCCGAAAACTAGAGAACTGGGATTTGGTGTTGACGTTAATTTTTAATAATCATGAGAACTAAACTATATAAAATAACAGCTTTTTCAAGCGTACTGATGGTACTGCTTTTGGGAAGTTGTAAGGACTTTTTAACAGAGGATCCGCTTACCCAGATAACCTCTGAAAATTATTTCAGGACTGTAAACGATGTCCAATCTGCAATGGCTGGACTTTACTCTTCATTCAGGCAGGAAATGACCGGAGGGGGAACTTCTTCTACAGCAGGTAAATATTTTTACTGGGGTGAAGTAAGATCCGACAATTTTGACAAATCACAATACGGAGGAACCATGCAGAATGAAATCACCCTGAATCAGATAACTTCAGGAAATTCCATGTCTGACTGGACCGGTTTATACCGGACTATTTCCCGTGCAAATGTCAATCTGGAATATATACCGAAAGTTGCAAAATATGACAACAAGGCAACGCCGGATACCATCAATAAATATATGTCCCAGTGTTATGCGATGAGGGCCATGTGCTATTTCTACATAGTAAGGTTATGGGGTGATGCGCCAATTTGGACTGCACCCTACGAAGATCTGTCGAAGGATCCGAAAAAGGCAAAGTCTCCGAAAGATACGATCATCAATTCAATTATTTTACCTGACCTGCTGAAGGCTTATGACCTGATGAAAAAAGGGCAGACTGCAAATGTATGGTATATCAATGAAGGGGCAATTTGTGCCACATTGGCTGATGTATATATGTGGAAGGGTGATTATAACAATGCAATGACCTGGTTCGGGAATTTATTTAATGCAAAATCTCCCTTGGGAACTACTTATGGAGTCCCTTCCGGCAGCGATTCTTCACATATTGAAAAGGCCGCAACCTGGAAAAATGTATTTTTATCACCCTCTACTTCACCTGAAGGTATTTGGAGTATTTATTTCGACTTGCCGACTTCTACCAACAGCCCGAATCTGCCGGTTTCGACAGGTTATAGCAACAGCGGTTTAAAACCTGATTCTGCCGTTTTCGATGGAACTGCTGCTCATGGATGGACTGGCTCTGTTGATAGCCGTGCCAGGCAAACTATTGATATCCTTCAGGCAGGTTGGGGTAATCTGTTGAAATATTATCCCAAGGGTACTTTAACGTCAAAATCAACTACATTGGCACTTCCGGCCTACCTGGTCATGTACCGTTTGAGTGATATGTATCTGCTATATGCTGAGGCTTTGAATCAGACCGGAAATTCGACTGCTGCTGTAAATATCGTGAATCTGATGCGTTCCAGGGCCAATGTTAAAAAATGTACCGATCCTTCGACCTGGAATGTGCCCAATATAGTCAATGCGGTGGAAGATACCATTTTGAATGAACGTCATTGGGAATTGTTTGGGGAAGGAAAACGTTGGTTTGATCTGATTCGTACTTATCATGCGCATTCTGTTATGTCTCCCATTATCAAACAGCGATTAAGAAGATATTATGGTTCTACTTATGATCCTTCAGCTGCGGTTGACGATTTCAGTACTGAAGATAAGTCCGGTAGAACAATAGATCCAAAGGAATTATGGCCTTTGAACCGTACTATTCTTAATGATAATGTGAATTTAACACAGAACAATCCTTATAATTAATATAGATCGATATGAAAACAATAGATTTAAGGATCAACTTAAAAAAGATGTATAAAATAATTAATATATTACTTGCTGCATTTCTTGCAACAAGTATGGCCGGCTGTACTATGTTTGGCCTGGATTTGCAGGAGGATTACAACAGGGCACCTCATACCCTTAGTCCTTACCTGGGCAAAACAGCATGGGATTATATGAAATCGCGTAACTATATCATTGTTACAGATACCATCATCAATGCCACTGCTGATGCAACAATTAAGACTGTTGATACTGTAAAGATTAACAGTGTTTCTACTCTGCAGGTTACTTATACCAATTACGCTTTGGCAAAAACTGCTTCTGAACCAAATTTCCCTGCAACAGCTACGGTAAAATTCGGTAAGGTGATCAGTGTAGATACCATTTTCTCCGCTATGCTGAGAGGGGTTGCCTATAGCGGTATTGATACCAACGAATACATGAAGGCAGGAAGGACTTTTGTTATTTTACATAACGATGCAATCAAAAGAATCAATACTGCAAAAGGAGCTGACAATGGAAAACCTTATTCAGATTGCTTTTTTGGTGCTGTACTTGTAAACAACAAGGTTGCTGCAAATTGGAGTGATTATAAGAATCCTGAATTTGTAAAGAAATATCTGGAATATTTGATTTTGATGGGTAAGTTCAGCCATTATACCTTGAGTGATATTGGGGATTCAATTGTAAATACCTTATTGACCAATGATTCACCTTTGTATTTTCAGCATTTGCCCCTTGGTATTACTCAACCTGGAGGTATTCCCGTTGGTTCCTCGTCAAGCGGTTCTGTGCCAGCATTTATTGACGGGGGGAACGGAGCTAATCCTGCTTATGGGAGCAATAATGGCACCCAGTATATTCAGATTCTGAACTGGTCACCTTCCAATACTTCTGATTACCCCATACAGCTTAATGATTATCTGAATGTCAGAACAAGCGATCTTATCGCAGACGGTTATGACGAACAAGGGAATCTGGTACCTAATAGTGTATATATACAAGTGATTGACAGATTTTTAACAACAAATTTACCGCACTAGATTTGTTTTTTAACAAAAGGTTTATTGCTGCTTGCAGCAATAAACCTTTTCAAAATTTTATTAACAAATAAATTGATTAAAGGATATTCCTGTTTATTGTCTAAGATAAGCGCATATCTAAATGGAAAATAACAAACATCAAATTGCAATGACTGTCAGGGTACTTTTCATACCATTTTTCTTTTTGCTCTCAAGCAGTTTTATTGAGTCGCTGGATGCCCAGTCGATGGTTGTTGAAAGTCTTACAGGCCCGGTCACTCAGAATGAAATCACTTCGTTCAAGGCATATATGCGCCTGAAAGTTCAGGCTCCTGCCACTAATGATGCCAATATCTGGGTTTATGGCAATTCAGGAAAAGCAATTGAGGCCTGCGGTTTGATGTATGAAGCCTGTGGCGATACCGCTATTCTTAACCGGATGATTTATTATTGTGACGCTGCCCTTGCAGGCCGTAATGATCTTGCCTCAGCTGCCGATGGCGGACAGCGTATTGTCTGGACCGGCAAGATAGAACCGGTCTGGCCTTCCTCTAATTCTTCAACCATTCCTGCCGGGGCAGGTGTGGAACAGGGTTCCGTACTTTCTCATATTGCCTATTGTGCCAAACTGATTTTAAAAACTCCTTCTTTGTGGAATTTGAATGTGTCTTTGGGTGATCCTAAGGGATTTGGAACCACCTATAAAGCCAGGGCAATCAAATATATTCAGGAAGCAGACTATGTTATTGATCATTGGATATTGCCTCATTTTATCCGCACTACAGAAAACAATCATTATTACTTTCCTGGAGCTCCCAATACCTATAAACCGGATGAACCTGCTCCCTGGAACCAGGCCTGGATGCTGACCGACGGTTTTATCCGTCTTGTTGAATGCCACCTGATTTTGGGAGATTCTCCTGAACGGGTTGCTCAATACGATTCCATTGTGCAACCTAATGTAGACTGGTTCATGGCTAATCTTAAAGCCAATGCTTCTGTTTATGGATCCCCCTGTTGGACCTGGGCTTATGCTTTGCCTTCAGGAATGGAGGATACCAACCACTTCGCCTATGATTGCGAGGGACTCTGGATCGCTTATAATTGCGGCCGATATGGAATTAAATTTAAAGATATGCTTCCTTTTGCCAATACCTATTTTGATGTGGTGCTGGCAACTGTGAATAACGGGCTCTATGCCGGCCGGGTGGATGGAACTTATGGAACCGGTCATGCCGCCGGGGACAATTATGTCCGGGATGAATATATTTATTTTACGCAGTTCCGTCCTGAAAAATACCTGACTGTCGGCAATATTGAAATAAATAAAAATAAAGTTGCATCTTCGCCGCAAATTACCGGCAGGCTTTTATGGGAAAAAAGCCGCCGTTATGCCTCACCCGACACTATTTTTATTCAGGCTGGTGTTAACGGGACTATTAGTCCAAATAACAAGGTAATTGCATATCCGGGAACGGATCAAAATTTTGTTATTATCCCCGATAATGGATACCGGATTAAGGATGTCCTGATTGATGGAAAAAGTCAGGGTACCCTGTCCTCTTATATTTTTACCAACGTTTCATGTAATCATACCATTTCTGCAAGTTTTGAAGGCACTAGTACCGGTGTGGCCCAAATAAATACGGAAAATATTTCAGATTTGGGTTTCGAATTGAAGCTAAGTTGCAGATCTAATCCGGCTTCTGATTTTACTCATATTAATTATTTCTTGCCTTCAAACCAGGAAGTTACAATTGGGATTTACAATATAAATGGTCAGCGGATTAAACAGTTGATCAGAGAAACACAAAACAGTGGCAGGCATGAAGTGCCCTGTAATGTTTCCGGCATTCCAAGCGGAATATATTATGTGCTTCTTTCTGCAGGGAATTTAAGATCAACTTCAAAATTGATAATTGCAAATTAGAATTGAAGGCAAAGATTAACATATTGTTTTTTTTAGTTTATTTCCTTTGCTCGAATGCAGGACTTTCTCAGTCTCTTGTATCCATGAAGGATGGGAAACTTTCCTATACGTTCTATGCGAATCAGTCGGAAACCAATGCCGTAAATATCATTCCCGATTTTTCCTTTGTGGGGTATATGGAAGGCAAAGTTCCTTTGCCGGATGTACCTGTTGTGAAGACAGTAGAACCGGTTTCCGGCGAATGTCATCAGGTCCTTCAGGCTGCAATTGATGAGGTTTCCGCACTTCCTGCCGATAAAAACGGCATCAGGGGGGCTGTTCTTCTGAAAA
>JAUZOH010000028.1 GCA_030706565.1 Bacteroidota bacterium
AATATTTTGGGCTGAATCCAAAATTCCTGATTCCTTTATTAATCCGTTGGCTGAAGCCAACGGCAATTCATAATTCGGAAATTATCAACTTCATTTCATTTTTTTATTAACCCATTATCTCATTAACCCCTTAGCATATTATTATCCCATTATCCTGAAATAATAAAAGATTAATTATTTGGGCGAAAGCCCAAAATTCTGTTTGTCCCATCTATCCGTTGGCTAAAGCCAACGTCAATTCATAATTCGGAAATTATCAACTTCCCTTTATTTCATTTTTTTATTATCTCATTATCTCATTATCCCATTATCCCATTATCCCATTATCCCATTATCCCATTATCCCATTAGCATATTATCCCATTAGCATATTATCCCATTATCATATTATCCAAAACATACTTAAGAATTTTTTCGTGGTCAAATGCCAGCGAGGGAAGTTCATGTAGAGGGAACCAACGGGCTTCTGTGGCATCATCACCACTAACAACCTGTGTAGTTTTGTCATCTACAAATCCCAGAAATGCAATGGAAAGAGTTCTGCCCCGCGGGTCGCGATGGGGGTCGTCAAATACCCTGATTTGCTCGAGATGCTTTACCGCGACTCCTGTTTCCTCCTTCAATTCCCGTTTGGCAGCGGCTTCAAGAGTTTCCGCCACTTCCATATAACCACCCGGGAAGGCCCATCTGCCCTGAAAAGGTTCATGGCCACGGAGCACCAGTAAAATTTTGGAATCCCTGCCATTTCCCGACAATATAACACAATCAACTGTAACCGAAGGCCGGGGATATTTATAAGAATAAGGCATTTTTACATTTTTTCTTCGTCATCTCATTTTTTCTTCGTCATCTATGAACTCATCATTTTTCCCGTTAAAATCATCATCATCATGACCATCTTTATCTTTAGGCTCTATCATCTTCAAAAAGAACAAGATGACAGCCACTACTGCAATAAAAATGAATAAGCGAAGAAAATGATTGAAGATATACATGGCAGCGTTATTTTAGGATTACAACAATCCTATTCAAAGTTATAAAAATAAAGTCATCCGGCAAAGGTTATATGATCTTTTTTATCCATTGGAGATGATGCGAATATTCATGGGTTTCGACATTTAATATTCCCGCATGGTCAATAAAATCTATCCTTACCCGCCCCGAAGCATGAATAATTCTGCCGTTTCCAAGCAACAGGCCTACATGAACAGTTTTTCCGCCAGCATTGGCAAAAAAGGCCAAATCACCGGGCAAAGCTTCTTCGGGAACCTTGACCTCCTCACCTAATTTAGCCTGCACGCTTGCATCACGGGGAATAACTATACCGCTTAACTTATAAACCACCTGTGTAAATCCGGAACAATCAATTCCCATAGGGCCTCTTCCCCCCCATAAATATGGAGAGCGCAAGTATTTCATGGCATCTGCCACAATTGACTGTCTCAGGTTTTTTTCCTCAACAACCGGATGAACCTCCCCTTCAGTAAGCAAAAAAGGATCATCTCCCAACTTAAAAGTTCTTTCCTTTTCTGAATAAAAAGGAAGTGAACTGCCAATGGGCACCGTAAAACTGCTACCCGTCTCCATCAGTTTCACCGTATTATAAATGCATGAAGTATAACGAAGTCCGGGTTGACCCGTCTGCAGTATTTTATCAGCTTCAATCCGTTGCGTCATCCTTATATCCAGCCAGCCTTCATAACCGTCATATTCTAAAACAACATGACACCAGTTCTTTCGCTGTTCGAGTATTCTGAAACATTCCCCAAACAATATCTGGCTTACCATCTCACTTCTGTGTTCAGGTTCCCTGCGCAAAGGAATCACACTGACATTTGCTATTGCATATTCCATCTGTGACTTTTCTTAATTTATAACAAAGCTACAAGATTTTTTCAACTACCAGAAATAATGACTAATGTATATTTTTATTTCAACATATTGCAAAAATTGTATATTTGCAATTAACTCAGTTCTTTTCGAATGAGTATAATTAATCGCAGGATTTATCCTGTTTGCTATTTTTTTCCTGCATTTTTTGCGTCTGCAAACAAGTTCTTTTCCTGCGTTCTTAAGATAAAAAGATGTTAAAAAATATATACAATTTTTTTAAAAAGAATAAAAAACAGATTATCCGGCTTTTGCTTTTTGCAATAAGCGCTGTCATTATTTTATTGCTTATTCCTCATGAAGGCAAGTTCAGCTTCGAATTCCAAAAAGGGAAACCCTGGATGCATGAAGATTTAATTGCCCCTTTCGATTTCCCTATTTACAAGACCACTGAAGAATTAAAAATTGAAAAGGACAGCCTTCTTAGAGATTACAAACCTTATTTCCTCTATCAGGAAGAAGTAGGGAAAGAACAAATTAACAACTACACCATTGCCTTTGATAAGTTATGGAATCAATTTATATCAAAAACATCGGAAGTTCCAGGGGAAACAGAAAAGGATTATCGCTTGTTACTTTCCAACAAAAAGGAATACAATGATTTTGGGTACAATTTGCTTCTCCATGTGTATTTAAAAGGCATTGTTGAAATTTCAGACCTGGATGAGGAAGACAATGAAGAAAAAACCATCTTTTTAATCCGGAATAAAATAGCGACAGAACAGGCTTATTCTGAAATTTTCACTCAAAAAACAGCATACGAGTATGTTAGCCAACAGATAAAAAAACAGTTCAGCAAAGAAAGCCTGGGAATGACCTTCTTTAAAGAATTGAAATTAAATAACTACATCCTGCCAAACCTGATTTACGACAAGGAAACTTCGAACAGCATCAAACAAAACATGATCAGCAACATGTCGCTGACACGAGGGATGGTCCAATCGGGTGAAAGGATTATTTCTAAAGGTGAATTGGTGAGCGGGAACCGTTATCAGATTCTTGAATCCCTAAAACATGAATACGAATCGCGGATGGGGGAATCATCAAGCTATATCCTTATTTTGCTGGGACACATGATACTCATCGGTTTTTCCTTAACCATCATCTATCTGTTTTTGAAAAAATTCAGGCCCGGGGTATTAAAAAACCTTTCCCAGATTTCCTTCATTCTCTTCCTGATTGTTCTTTCCGTGGCTATTGCAAGTGTCACCTTAAAACTAAAAGCCATCAATTTTTATATCCTGCCTTTTGCCATCATTCCCATTATTTTAAGAACATTCTATGATGAACACCTGACCTTTTTCATCAATGTGATTATTTTATTGTTTATTGGTTTTATTGCCCCCAACGGTTTTGAATTCATCCTGATCAATGTAATTGTCGGGACTGTAGCCATATTTTCACTCACCAATCTATACCGGCGGGCGAAATTAGTCCTCACCGCCCTGCTTATTATTTTCACCTATTGCCTGATTTATTTTGGGATATCTATATTACAGGAAGGCAGTCTGGCCAAAATTGAAGGGCAAAATTTTGTCTGGTTCGGAATCAACGGTTTACTGATCCTGTTGTCTTATCCTTTAATTTTTGTGTTTGAAAAAATATTTGGTTTCTTGTCGGATACGACATTGATGGAGTTGACCGACATCAATCAGCCGCTGTTGCGTAAACTGGCAGATGCAGCACCAGGTACATTTCAGCACTCGCTGCAGGTTGCCAACCTGGCAGAAGAGGCCATCATTCAGATTGGAGGAAATCCTTTACTTGTCCGTGCCGGCGCTTTATACCATGACATAGGAAAAATCGACAGGCCCTTATATTTCATTGAGAATCAAAACACGATGATCAATCCGCACGACAACCTCGAATTTGAAGAAAGCGCAAACATCATCATTTCGCATGTACAACATGGAGTAGAAATTGCTTCCAAGTATCGCCTGCCGGGTGCGATAACCGATTTTATAAAAACCCATCACGGCACTTCAACCGTCCATTATTTCTATCGTTCGTTTATTAAGAAGTATCCGGAAAAAGAAGCTGAAAGAAGTAAATTCACTTACCCTGGTCCCAAGCCATTTTCAAAAGAAACAGCCATTGTAATGATGGCCGATTCGGTTGAAGCTGCATCTAAAAGTCTTAAAATTGCCGATGAACGTAACATTGACGAACTGGTTGAAGAAATCATCAGCCGCCAGGTAAAGGATGGACAGTTTATCAATACCAACATCACCTTCAGGGACATCACCGAAATAAAGACTTTGTTCAAACAAAAATTACAGAACATCTACCACGCACGAATAGCCTATCCCAAATAAAAGAGGATCAACCTTTAAGGCCGATCCTCTTAAAATTATTTTCCTATAAGATTTTCAATTACTAAAATCTCATGTCGTTTACTTCAACTTTCGGATGTTTCTTTTTATCAAAGGTAAAATCCGTTGAACTTACTTTAAAATCAGGAACAAACTTGCTAATACTTATGGTTGTCTGGTTTCCATCTTTTAAAAAGACCTTAGCCGAATGCAATTCCAGGGATTCTTTTTCAATCTGAAGCCTTACCCTAGAATAACTCTTCTTTAAATCGAACGGGAAAAGGTCTATTTCATACAGTACTTTCCCTCCTTCAGTAAATTCCCTCAAAAACTTGTATTTGTACTCTTTGTCATAAATACGGAACAAACGGGAAGGATTATTTAAAACACTTTCATCCTTTTGGGATCCGGCTTTTGAGATGTTCACTTCGTTCGATTCTGGTAAATAATTCCAGACCGTACGGCCATCCGAAATCACTTCAGACCCCATCAGATTCAACTTGTATTTATTCCCTTTCAAAATAATACTTCCCTGCTGATGGGACTTTTTTTTGTTCTGAAGGTTGATATTAGAAATAGAGAAGTCAGCCTTAATAGCAGAATAAGATTTTGATTTTGCTGAAAAACGGCTGAGAATCTCTTTGGCTTTGGGATCATGCTGACCAAATGCCGACAATGAAAACGATAAAATTAACAGATTAATCCAAAACTTCATCATAACAAATTAAATTTAAAAATACTGTGCTGCTCCATAACTTTTTAATTTTCTAAAAAAGCAACACGACCAATAATTATTTTAAGGTATTCAAATATTGTTCCAAAGAATATTCATCGGTATACAACACCTGCCGGGCTTTGCTCCCTTCATTGGGGCCAACGATATTAGCTGCTTCGAGTTGATCCATTATTCTGCCGGCTCTGTTGTATCCAATGGAAAATTTCCTTTGGATCAGGGAGGTTGAACCTTGCTGGTGCATCACCACCAACCGGGCAGCTTCATCAAACATTTCATCTCTTTTATTCAAATCGACTTCTGCGGTAGCCCCTTCTGTTCCTGAAAACTCAGGTAAAAGCATGGCTGAAGGATAGGACTGTTGCCGGGAAATAAAATCAGTGATATGTTCAATTTCAGAGATATCAATAAATGCGCATTGGATTCTTTTCATATCCCCTGCAGCAATCAACATATCGCCACGGCCTACCAATTGGTTGGCCCCTGGCCCATCCAGGATGGTTCGAGAATCTATTGCAGAGGACACCCTGAAAGCTACACGGGCAGGGAAATTGGCCTTAATCACACCGGTAATGATATTTGTCGTAGGACGTTGTGTTGCAATAATCAGGTGTATTCCAATGGCCCGGGCCAACTGAGCAAGCCTGGCAATTGGTGTTTCAATTTCGCGGCCCGCTGTCATAATCAAATCAGCAAATTCATCTATTATCACAACGATATAAGGCAGATAACGGTGACCATATTCAGGGTTCAGCTTACGGGCAATAAATTTTGTATTATATTCCTTAATGTTTCTTACATGGGCCATTTTCAATAGATCGTAGCGTTGGTCCATTTCTATGGTCAGAGAATTCAATGTATTGATGACCTTTTGGGTATCGGTAATAATTGCCTCTTCAGAATCAGGCAGTTTGGCCAGAAAATATTTCTCTATTTTTGAATATAAGGTCAACTCCACTTTTTTGGGATCTACCAGCACGAACTTCAATTGTGAAGGGTGTTTCTTATACAGCAATGAGGTAATCATGGCGTTTAATCCCACAGACTTTCCCTGTCCGGTAGCACCGGCTACCAGCAAATGAGGCATGGCTGTGAGGTCGAACACATAAGTTTCATTTGAAATGGTTTTCCCCAAAGCAATAGGCAATTCGTATTTTGATTCCTGGAAACGGCGTGAGGCAAGGATGGAGCGCATAGAAACGATTTCAGGCTTCATGTTCGGGACCTCAATTCCTATAGTGCCTTTTCCGGGAATAGGCGCGATAATCCTAATGCCTAAAGCAGCCAAACTCAGGGCAATATCATCCTCCAGATTCTTGATTTTTGAAATCCGGATGCCCGGTGCCGGGACAATTTCATACAAGGTAACCGTAGGGCCAATGGTGGCTTTGATCTTGGTAATGGGAATTTTATAATTGCCCAATGTTTCAACAATCTTATTCTTATTGTTGATCAGCTCATCATTGCTCACTTCCGAATTTTCAGACTTATGGTCTTCAAGTAAATCAAGGCCGGGAAATTTATAATGAGACAAGTCCAAAGTGGGATCATATTCGCCCATTGCTTCCAGAGCTGAATCAGCATCCTCTACAGGATCCAAGGGGGTATCCATGACCGTGAAACCGGGGTCAGCAACAAGCGGAACGGGTTGCAGTTCGCCAATTTCGCCAACTCCCTCAACTTCTTCATCCTCCTTCTCAACAAATGATTTTTGTGCTGTAAATTCCACATCATCATTTAAGATCATCTTTTCCTCCTTTTGTTCTTCGGGTATATCCTCAGCAAATTGATTTACTTCCTCTTTGATTCCTTCGGCAATATTTTTCTCCTGGTTCTGTGTACTTTTCAGAAGACGCTTTAAAGCCGGCAACACATTATCAAAGGAAAAAACCACATAAGCAAAAATAACAGAGGCCAAAAGGAAAAAAGTACCCACCTTGCCGATAAATGCATCAAACCAATGAGACATGATATATCCATGTCCTCCCCCTAAGCCGCTGCCCAAAAAGCCATTGGTGGCACCAAAAAAGAAACCCAGGGTAAAGGATAACAAAACCGTAATAATTAAAGTATGTTTGATTGTCTTCCAAAGAGGCAGGGTTTTTATATGCAGTAGATGAAACCCTATCAGGAACATAAGAAAAGGAAAGGAAAAGGATGCAATGCCAAACCACTTATTCATAAAGAGATTGGCAATCCTTGCCCCTGTTTTTCCCGACCAGTTTTCAACCACAATGGAAGAACTTGAAAATGTCCTGGACCATTCAAAACTCTGATCTACCTTCCAGGTGAAAAGGAAAGAAATAAATGCCAGGGTAAGAAATGCAGCAAAAAAAACAACAAGTAAACCCGCGGTTATTTTGACCCGTTCATCACTAAGTGAAAAACGTTGTTTTTTCGTATTGCCTTTATCTTTGGACTCTGTATTTTTCGCCATGAAAAATTTTTATAATAATACTCACAAACAATTGCAATATATACCACAAAAATAATTGAAAAATTGAATGCTAAAAAGGCTAAGTTAAGAAAAGGAAATTTTTTATAATCAAAAATCCACTTGACTATTCGGTGAGAAGACACAAAACCTTTTGCAAGCTTGTTTTTGAGATATACTGATAGCCCTTGGGAATAGTAAAATCAGTTTCGGATACAGGCCCAAAAACGACTTTTTTTGCCCGCAACTGCATATCCATCTTCCCCCATGCAATTCTGAAATCCATCAATACTCCATCAATACCAGCATAGGGATTGGTTTCGTTAGGTTTTCTAAGTTTGATCTGATCGGTGAAAAATACGTTAAAATTTTCTCCTCCGGACCTTTTCACAACAGCCTTCCTGCATAAAAATCCGGCAATTCGTTGTGTGGAATGGTCAAAAACAAGATTGTATTTAGAATTCCCTGTAAAATAGGCAGGCCATTCCCCTTTATCTCCCTGATGAATATATTTATGATTAAGTACATGAATAAAAGTAATATTGGATTTATCCTGACAAATATTCCCGAAACTAAAAAAACCCATAAATCCTCCAATCATGAGAATATATTTATCCTGTTTAAATTTAACCACCATGGTTTGGGGGAGAAATTCTCCCATAAGTTTGTCAGGCCTTTGATTTAAATATGAAATATTATAAACAATATACCCTTCACTATATTTTGAATCTGCTCTTTTGCATTGAAAAACTAAACACAGGCATAATAAAAGCGAACCAAAAAAGACGATATATTTTCTCATTGAATAAGGATTTCGGAATGTATTTTCCATTAACCGGATTGTAAAGTTAGAAATATATATTTTATCTCCAAACTATAAACACCTTATTATTTATAATTTACAAAATAAGCCTTAGCTGTTTTTCATCAACTCAGTCCAAATCCCCGTTAATTGAAGTTGTAATCCATCCTTTGTAAGGGGTACTAAATCCCAGGCAGAAAAAAAACGGCAAAAGGCCAATAAAAAAAATGAAAAATTTTAAATTTGTATCTAATATGATAGGGTTATAATATTTAATTGAAATTTATCACTATGGCATTTAATTTAAGAAACCGGAATTTTTTAAAATTGCTGGATTTTTCTTCAGAAGAAATTCGTTTTTTATTGAAACTTTCAGCCGAATTAAAAATCGAAAAATATAGCGGAGCCGAAAGGCCCATGTTAAAAGGCAAAAATATTGCCTTGATTTTCGAAAAAACCTCGACGCGTACCCGCTGTGCATTTGAAGTAGCCGCGCACGACCAGGGTGCACAGGTAACTTATTTGGGGCCAACCGGTTCACAGATAGGCATTAAAGAATCCATGAAAGATACGGCAAGGGTTTTGGGAAGGATGTTCGATGGCATAGAATATCGCGGTTTTGGGCAGGATATTGTGGAAGAACTTGCCCAATATGCCGGAGTACCCGTCTGGAATGGCCTGACCAATGAATTTCACCCCACCCAGGCATTGGCCGATGTATTGACCATGACAGAAAAAGTAGACAAGCCGGTGAATAAAATATCATTTTGCTTTTCTGGAGATGCAAAGAACAATGTTGGGAACTCATTGATGGTTATTGCCGCCAAACTGGGCATGGATTACCGTGCTGCCGCGCCCAAAGAATGTCAGCCCAATGAAGACCTGGTAAAAACCTGCGAGGACATTGCCAAAAAAACCGGAGGGAAAATAACCATCACCGATGACATCAATGTAGCTGTAAAAGGAGCGGATTTTCTCTATACCGATGTATGGGTTTCCATGGGAGAACCCGAAAGCCTGTGGGAAAAAAGGATAAATCTTCTGAAACCTTATCAGGTGAATAAAAAATTAATGGATATGACGGGAAATCCTAATGTTAAATTTTTACATTGTTTGCCTGCTTACCACGACAGAAACACCAAAATAGGGGAACAGGTTTATCAAAAATTCGGATTGGATGCTTTGGAAGTAACAAATGAAATTTTCGAATCAGAGAGCTCTGTAGTCTTCGATGAGGCTGAAAATAGGATTCATACAATAAAAGCTGTTATGGTTGCCACACTGGGTTGTTAATATAAAAATGCCAAAAACGAAATATTATTAAATTTTATTATTAAATTTAGAAAAATTTATTAAAATTGTATAAGCGTTTTTATAATTAACAAATTTTCCTAATTATGACTATTTATGTTGGTAACATCTCTTACTCTATGAAAGAGGAAGAATTGGCAAATGTTTTCAAAGAATTTGGTACCGTAGTGTCGGTAAAAATCATTTCCGACAAGTATAGTAACCGTTCAAAGGGTTATGGATTTGTTGAAATGGAAAATGACTCTGATGGAGATGCAGCAATTAATGCATTGAATGGAAAAGAAGTGGGTGGAAGAAGCATTAAGGTTAATAAAGCTCATCCACGTAAAGAAGCAGAGCCTGTCACTCAACAACCGACGCGAGAGTAAGCAATAATTGATAATATTTACACCTTAAAAATCAATTGTTTACCTACCCTATTGAATTAATAAAAAGAGGAATTTTACAAGCTAATTCCTCTTTTTTATTTAGTCGAAATAGACCAATTTTTTGTGAAAAATCAAAACACCCTAAGGGCCTGGCCTGAATATCAGTCTTTGAATATAAAATACACCGCTAAGACCAAAAAGGAGAAGCCAATGAGATGATGCAACTTGAGCGTTTCATTTTTAAAAAATACCAGGGAAAAACAGGTAAAAACAACCAGAGTAATTACCTCCTGAATAACCTTTAATTGCATCAATGAAAAAGGTCCTCCATCACCTTTAAATCCGATTCTATTTGCCGGAACCTGGAAAAAATACTCAAAAAGGGCTATGCTCCAGCTGATTAACACTATGGCCAACAGGCTGAGATGGCGAAACCAGTTAAATTGATTAAGTTTCAAATGACCGTACCAGGCAAAGGTCATGAAAATATTAGAAACAATTAACAAACAGATTGTATAAAAACCTTTCATCCTCTACATAAACAAAAAAAGGAGTGTTTCCACTCCTTTATTTTTTAACAAGTTACCTTTAAGGTTTAAACTTATTACTTCTTAGCTTTTGTTGAGTCAGCTTTAGCAGTTGAATCAGCATTTGCAGATGTAGCAGCCTGAGCAGCAGCAACTGAATCTGCTTTGAATTGTTCTTTTGCTAATGAATCAGCAACTCTAATTGAATCTTGTCTAGCTTTTTCAGCTTTTTCTTCAGCACTGGGGCCGCAAGCTACGACTGCTAAAGTCCCAGCAATTGCTAATAAACCTAATAATTTTTTCATTTGTTTCTAAAAATTTATTTAATTATAACGCAAAAGTATATTAATTATACTATACGATGTTCAAAAATTTTAAAAAATTATTTATTTTTTTTCAACAACTCTTTCAGATTGATATTTTCAACAAATGATCAAATTTTTCAAATCAACCTTTTATAAACAATTTTATCTGAAAAAAGAAAGGTTTATTTATAATCCCCCTCTCATTTTCGACTGCAAGTATAATAAAAAACTTAATTCTGCACAAATAATTTTTTATTTTTATCGTTTAACTAAGTTATTTATAAATGCTTGTTTTGTCAAATCAGCATTTTTACTTAAATATTTCAATTATAACCTTTTTTAAACCGATAATCCCTCAAATGTCCTATAAATCACCACCTTTTATATATCCGTCACAAATCATTATGTTTGATCCTTTTTTATAAACAGAATGGGATTTGTTTTATCAATTTTTTATTTAATTAGAGCCTTGTGATTTTATAAAAGCTGAGGTCAAAGTCTTTTGGATTTTTAATTGAAATACTTATATTTATATAATAAACTTAGCCTACATGGAGCAGCAAGAGGACATAATGATGGACGGAGAAAATATTTATAACAAGATAAAGGAAATTTTTGGCTGTATGTCAAACAACCTCAATATCCTTGAAGAACAAATAGATATTGACCTGCAGATGGAATATTTTGAGTTTTCAAAAAACCTGAATGCCCAAAAAAGTTCTGAGGAAATATTAGAGGAAAAAGACAAACTGTTCGAATCTTCCGTCAGTGTTGAAACTAAAAAAAAGATTTTGGTAGAACTTGCCTCTGTTGAAGAAATTGAGGCCTTCCGCACCATTGAAAAATACCTTAAAAATCCGGATAAAGAATTAAAAGACTGGGCGACCTTATCCCTTCAGGAAAGTAAAATGTTTATTGAGAGTAAATTGCTTGACGAAAATCAGATTTTTATTTCAACCGGACTGGGAGGAAAAGGTTCTAAACTAAGATACTTTGTAGTTCTGATTTCTCAAAAAAAGACAAATTTTACGGTCCTTCAGAAAAAAGTGATCAAAAGTGAATTCGATTATACCTTAAAAAAATATGACGGAGAGATTGAAGAAATAAAATATGCAAAAACCTTTTCCACCATTAAAGCTGTTATTCCCTTAAATGTATCCATAAAAGAAGTTTTCAAAGAAGCTCTTGACGAATGCAACCAATATGGGAACTTTTTAGAGGACAATTTTATTGTCACCAATATGAAAGAACTAAGCTTTGAGGAAATTGAAGACTTTCTGGAAAAAGAAAAATATAACGAAAACACCTAGCCCCCATTACCCTCTCTCCTGTCTGATCTTCGCAATTGTTCATTTATGATTTATCAAAAAAAATATGTAGGTTTGAATGCAAAAGTATAATATGCTGAATAATGAATATCATACAAGCTAAGGATAATGATTTTATTGATATATTATTTGTTGTCAAACAATGTCTTAAAGAGAAACAGGGATTATTTATAGGGAATAAACTTTACACCGATTCCGAACTTTCAGAAAAAATAAAAAAAGATATTGAAGATCAGGCTCTCTTTCTATGCCAAGAACACGAATCATGCATTGCCTTAATTGCCCTGGGCCGCCAACAGCCCGAGGAATACCGGCATATATCCTGGAACGACAACAGTGCCCACTTTCTTTCTATTCAGAACCTCATCGTACATCCGCATTGGCAGCAAAAAAATATTGCTGAAAAACTACTTCTTTTTGCTGAATCCTTTTCAACTGAACAAGGATACTCCTCTTTAAGATTTAGTACTTCAAACTTGAGTGAACAAACTGTTAAAATATTTGAAGAAGCAAAATTTATCCGTACAGGTCATCTTCCTGCTACTAAACAAAATATGCCCTGCGATTGTTATGAAAAAATATTGAAGTGAACTTGCACAAACATTATAGATCGTTAGAAAAAACAATACATGTATATAATATTCAATAATATAAATTATTCCATCCATTAAAAATAGCAAGAATGAAAAAAATCACCGTTTATCTAATCATATTTGTTATGTTGTTTTCAAGTAAAATAAAAGCACTTGAGGTAACGGCCCCAAACCAGCCCGACACCTTCAAATACTATGTGGAAAAATTTGCCGATCTGAAGATTCTGCGTTATCAGGTTCCGGGTTTCGAAAATCTCAGCCTGAGACAAAAGAAACTGATATATTGCCTTAATCAGGCGGCCCTTTCGGGACGCGACATCATTTTCGACCAAAATGGCAAATACAACCTGATGGTTCGCCGTACCCTGGATAATATCGTCGAAACTTACAAAGGAAATCGCAATTGCCCGGACTTTGAACAATTCATGGTTTACGCCAAAAGAGTGTGGTTTTCAAATGGAATATACCATCATTATTCATGCGATAAGATTATCCCCAAAATTTCCCGGCAATATTTCCAGGCTTTGGTTAAGCAGTCGAACGTTCAAAAGTTCCCTTTAAAAAAAGGGGAAACAATGGATAAGTTTCTGAGCAGAATTAGCCCGGTTATCTTTGATCCCACGATTGCTCCTAAACGGGTTTCGCTTGATCCAAGCAAAGATCTGGTTCAAAACTCCGCCTGTAATTTTTATGAAGGGGTAACAGAGAAAGAAGCCGATCATTTTTACAAATCCATGGTAAAACCCAATGATCCCACCCCTGTTTCTTACGGTCTGAACTCGAAACTGGTAAAGGAAAACGGGCACCTGATAGAAAAAACATGGAAAATCAACGGAATGTATGGCTCGGCCATCAGCGAAATCGTTAAATGGCTGACTAAAGCTCTCCCTTATGCTGAAAACCAGGAACAGAAAGCAACCCTTGAGAAACTTATAGAATATTACAAAACAGGGAACTTAAAAACCTGGGATGATTACAATATTTTATGGGTTAAGGACTTAAAATCGGAAGTAGACTTCACCAATGGTTTTATTGAAACATACGGAGATCCCATTGGATTGAAAGCCACCTGGGAAGCCATTGTCAATTTCAAGAACCTGGAAGCTACCCATCGTACGGAAATCATCAGTTCCAATGCTCAATGGTTTGAGGATCATTCGCCCATCGATCCAAGATTTAAGAAGAAAGAGGTAAAGGGTGTTTCTGCCAAAGTGATTACCATAGCCCAGTTAGGCGGAGAATGTTATCCCTCCACTCCCATTGGCATCAATCTGCCCAATGCCGATTGGATCAGAAAAGATTACGGCTCCAAATCAGTTACCCTCGAAAATATAACCTATGCTTATAACCAGGCATCTTTAAAGGATGGCTTTCTGGAAGAATATGCCGCTGATCCCAGTGAAATAAAAATGATCAAAGATTATGGGTATATCACGGACAATCTGCACACCGATTTGCACGAATGTTTAGGACACGGTTCCGGGCAACTGTTGCCGGGAGTAAAAACCGATGCCCTGAAAAATTACCAGTCTACCCTGGAAGAAGCCAGAGCCGATCTATTTGCCTTATATTACATGGCTGATCAGAAAATGGTGGACCTTGGCCTGCTTCCTGACGCTGAAGCATATAAAGCCCAGTATATGTCCTATATCCGCAATGGACTGATGACCCAGCTGGTACGCATCAAACCCGGGAAAAACATCGAGGAAGCCCACATGCGCAACCGCCAGCTCATTGCAAAATGGTGCTACGAAAAAGGCAAAGACGGCAATGTTATTGAGTTTTTCACAAACGACGGCAAAACTTATGTCAGAATCAACGACTTCGATAAGTTACGCACGCTTTTTGGAGAATTGCTCAAAGAAGTACAAAGGATAAAATCTGAAGGCGATTACGAAGCAGGAAAAAATCTGGTTGAAAATTATGGCGTACAGGTAGATGAAAAGTTACACCAGGAAGTTTCGGCACGTTATGAAAAACTGAATCTTGCTCCTTATGGTGGCTTCATCAATCCTGTCTTTACCCCGTTGATGAAAAACGGCGAAATAACCGATGTGAAAGTAAGCTATCCTGACAACTACGTACAGCAAATGCTGGATTATTCAAAACATTACTCATTTTTGCCTACATATAATTAATCTCAATTAACACAAAAAACGCCGGATATAAATGTTAAATATATCCGGCGTTTTTATTAGTTCTTAATTCTGCCTAATATACATTGTAATTACGCAATACAGGTTTTTGTTTAGTTTTTTGTTTCTGTTTTGACGGAGAAGTAGATTTTTTAGGTTGCAGCGGTTGTGCTGGTTGCGCCGGTTTCTCAGGTGGACGTGATAATTGATTAGCAATAGAATCCATATAATGCCTCATCTCCTGCATCGAAGAGGAAGGAAAGTCAAAATTACGGAAGAAATCGTCTTTAAAAGGATCACCGGGCATCATCATCGAATCCGAGAAAAATTTTTTAAATTCTTTTTCATCCATCACTTCTGACTGTTTAAAAGAAAAAGAACGGAAATTTTCCATTCCGCTGCCCGACGAATCTCTGGATGAATAGCTGTATGTCGAATCATAACCTACTATATTGCCCTTTTCATCATATTTTTTGTTGACATGTATGTCTATTTTAGGCTGATTGGATGATACCGTATCACCGTCATGACTATAGCCAGGCAAAATACTCTTGCCCTGGGCACTGCCAAAGAAAAAAGGTACAAAAAACAAACACATCATAATCAACAATACAAGCACCGGGGCATTCAGAACTTTTTGCCCAAAAGAATTGGATTTAACCTGTTTTCCATAATACAGAATCTTTTTAAATAATGAATTCATCCTATTTTCCTCCAACTTATTTCTTTAAAATGTTCAAAATTTACCTTATTATGATTATTTCAAATTTTATGCAATTTTAATGGATTGACTCAATTACGGACTATCCAATGAGTTAAATATTGTTAAAGCCCTGGATCATCCCCGACATATTGATTTTTTACTTTCAGAATAAACTATGACATAAAAATTATATTGCCGTTTTTAATCAAATAGTTGTTAAAATTGCAAACTCAAACAAAAATAAAAATAGATGAGTAATTTTCTGAAAAACAACCATTTGGATATTCCACAGGATTTACATATACATACCGTTTTCTCCAAAGGAGATGGTGCTATAGTATCCCAGCAGACAATTGAATTTATTGCCTCACTTCATCATGCCAATATAGTAGGCATCAGCGATCATTACGAATACCTTGACAATGAGGAAGATTTCAACCTTTATAAAAAAACTGTAAAAGCAAATGGCCTGCATTTAGGTACGGAAATAAACGGGGGCGAATGGGCTGCCAAAGCCGCAAAAAAAGAATTTGAATATTTTGTTTATCATTGCCGCAACCGCGAACAGGATTATGAAGGGCTGGATATTCTTCTGTCTACAGGTAAACCGGTCATTATTGCCCATCCCTTATTCCTGGGCACTGATTTAAACCGGGTACCGGCAAAAAGTTTCGTGGAAATCAACAACAGATATATTTGGCGTGCCAACTGGAAGGAAGGATTCAAGGATTTTACCCATAAATTTAATTTTGTGATGAGCTCTGATGCACACCAGCCCAACTGGCTTAACCAGAATATTGCACGTACGGTGGCCGATGAATTGGGAATTAAAGAAACACTGTTATTTTAATCCTATAATCGTAAACATTTTCATATAAATGTTGTTTTATTGTTATAATAATAACAGTAAAAATATGAAAATTGCTTTTTTTGATGCCAAACCTTATGACAAGGATTCATTTAATGACATCAACCAAAAATTTGGTTATGACATTAAATACTTCAAATTCCATTTATCGCTCGACAATGTAGACCTTGTAAAGGGCTATGAAGTGGTCTGTGCTTTTGTCAACGACCTCATCGACAAGGATATCATTGATAAACTCTACGAAAACGGTGTAAGGCTCATTGCGCTGAGAAGTGCTGGTTTCAATAATGTGGATTTCAAGGCTGCTTATGGGAAAATCCATATTGTAAGGGTTCCGGCTTATTCGCCGCATGCCATTGCAGAGCATACAGTTGGATTAATGCTCACCCTGGACAGGAAGATTTACCGGGCATACAACCGCACCCGCGAATTTAACTTTACACTTCAAGGCTTGCTTGGCTTTGATTTATTCGGAAAAACAGCCGGGGTCATCGGTACGGGAAGAATAGGCAGGGTCCTGATCAAAATTCTAAAAGGTTTTGAGATGAACGTGCTGGCTTATGACCCACATCCTGATCCCGATTTTGCCCGTGAGATAGGATGTACCTTTACCGACCTGGATACCATCTTTGCCCAGTCTGATGTTATCTCCCTCAACTGTCCGCTTACGAAAGAGACGGAATACCTGATCAACGAGCAAAATATCGCCAAAATGAAGGATGGAGTCATGATCCTCAATACCGGCAGGGGCAAGCTCATCAATACCCTTGACCTGATCGAAGGACTGAAAACCGGCAAAATAGGTTCTGCCGGATTGGATGTATATGAGGAAGAAAGCGATTACTTTTACGAAGATTTATCGGACAGCGTGGTGGTCGATGACACCCTGGCCCGGCTTTTAAGTTTCAACAATGTAATTGTCACTTCCCACCAGGGATTCTTTACCCGCGAAGCCCTGACCAAGATTGCAGAAGTCACCTTGCAGAATATCCGCGACTTTGAAGAAGGCAAATCCCTGGAAAATGAAATCTGCTACCAATGTTTGGAAAGCGGCACCAATTGCAGGAAGAAACAGGGAAAACAATGTTTTTAACAAATTGAATAATGGATGTAAAAGAACTTATTTTAAAAAACCGCAGTTGCCGGCGTTTTTATGAGGACGTCTCTATTCCCGAAGACGAACTGACAGAATATGTGGACAATGCCAGATTATCCGCCACAGGTGGAAATGTTCAATCCTTAAAATTCATCATCTCTGGTAAACCGGAGACAAATGCAATCATCTTCCCCACCCTTGCCTGGGCAGGTTATCTGAAAGACTGGCCCGGTCCCTCGGAGGGAGAACGCCCATCAGCTTATATCATCATCCTGAATGATAAAAACATTTCGGAAAGATATTGGTGTAATCAGGGAATCGCTGCTCAAAGTATTTTATTGACTGCTGTGGAAAAAGGATATGGTGGCTGCATGATTGCTGCAGTACAGCGGGAAAAACTTGCAAAAGCGCTGAATCTTCCCGGAAATTTGGAGATTCTTTTGGTATTGGCCCTTGGGAAACCCAAAGAAACCGTAGTGATTGAAAAAATGGGACCCGATGGTAACTATAAATACTGGAGAGACGAAAATCAGGTCCATCATGTTCCAAAGAGAGAGCTTAAAGACATCATTCTGAAGCTTTAAACTCCCTCTGAGTAAAATTACTTTTTCTGGTAATAGTTTGGATTTACTCCCCTGGCCCCAGGTTTCACCCAGAATATGCTGCCACTGTGCGGATATTTTTTGAGTTCCTCTTTGGTTAAACCCTGACTGGCGGTAGTGATATATAAAATATCCATGTTCTTGCCTCCAAAAGTGCAGGAACTGACGCGAGGTGCCGGGACATGAATTTTCATGAGCATCTTCCCGCTATGCGGATTAAAACATTTTACGCAGGAACCGTTCCATTGCGCAATCCACAACATTCCTTTCGAATCAATCGCCATGCCGTCGGGATGTCCTGCGGAGAATTCTCCTGTAATCCTGACTGCTATCCTCTTAAACTTAATTTTGCCGGTGGAATTGTCATAATCAAATTCCTGCACGCACATGGTCGGGGTATCTATGAAATACATGGTCTTTTTGTCGGCAGTCCAGACTATGCCGTTCGACAAACTGACAGTATCCAGCATCTTGTTTAATTTACCTTTTGAATCGTAGCAATACAGCGCAGCCGCTTTCTTTTTCCCATTCAATGACATGGAACCTACCCAAAATCTTCCGTCAGGATCACATTTCCCGTCATTAAAACGGCTGATTTTCGGATCGTAATCAGCTTTTGTCAAAAATGAAAGTTTTGAGGTTTTAAAATCAAGATGATAAATCCCGTCCTGCAAGGCTACCAATACACCGCCCGATTTTTCGGGCACAAAAGTTCCAACCCTTTGGCCCAACGGGTAAGCACGATTATGCTTGTTCACCGGGTTAAGGATGTTAAAAATGCCTTTTTCAATGTCTATCCAATATAGTTCCTGAGTTTTGGGAATCCACATCGAACCTTCAGCATTGACTGCCCCGGCTTCATATAACAAACTGGCTTCTTTAACCGGAACGTCCTGCCCTTTTACTGATGCCCAACCACAGGCAAGGAATACACAAAGACTAAAAAGCCCTTTAGT
>JAUZOH010000029.1 GCA_030706565.1 Bacteroidota bacterium
CATATACCTGAAATTCTGACCTATAAAAGTAAAACGCTCATCAGGCAGAATATTTGCCTGAGCATCCGCATCCTGATCGAAAGCAAAAAGTTTTCCTGTCGTAAGACGGTTTAGGATTTCACGCGAATGCCCTCCTCCTCCAAACGTAAGATCTACATAAATACCTGCAGGATTAATATTTAATCCCTCCAGGCTCTCATTCAGCAGTACAGGTGTGTGGTATTTCATGGCATTTGTGTTTCCTGGTTATTTAAACCGTTTCCTAAAATTTTCTCAGCCAATGTTGCAAACTCATCTTCGCCAAGGCCTAAATTCTGATATAAATCCTTAGCCCAGATTTCAATTTTACCATCCTGACCAGCCAGAACCACATCCTGGAAAATTTCTGAAAGTTCCAGCAAATGCGCAGGAATTAAAAGCCTGTTGGTCGCATCCAGTACCAGTTCTGCCGTATTCTTAAAAAATTCCCTCAAAAAACGACTGTGCTCCTTATTATAAGGATTAGTCCGCGCACGAATAAGACTAACTTGCCTTTCCCACTCATCCATGGGATATAACACCAGGCACTTCTCAAATATGTCCTTTTTAACCACAAATCTATCCTGCAAGGCAGAAGGCATCTGCCTTTTAAAAGCCGCCGGAAGCATAATTCTCCCTTTTGAATCGACTTTGCAAGTATAATCTCCTATAAATGTGGCCATAGACTATTTATATTTTACCTTGTAAAAATATAAAAACTTTTACCACACTTTACCATTTTTTACCATTTTTTACCACATTGTTGATAACTTTTTTTTTAATGTTTCGTAAGGATTACAAAAATTAAAGGCTGAAAAACCGAAAAACCCTGAAAATATTAGGAAAATTTATCTATTTTTAGTCCAAATTTGCCGGAAATTTTATTCCGGAATTTTGAAAAAATTTTTTCACAATCCGAATGCCCAAAACAAAATTCAGATAAGGGAGTTTTATTATTACCACGCAAATTATCTAAAAGAATGAATCAGGAAGTAAACAGCAGAATTGAGCCTATTGATATAAAGAAACTTTTTTACAACAAAAACCCCAAATTGGCCAGTTTGTTGCCGGGTTTTGTGTATGGTCTGATTAAACGGATAGTCCATGTTGATTTTGTAAATGAAATTCTTGAGGAGCATGGAGATAAAAGAGGTATAGATTTTGCAAAAGCCGTCATCAAAAAATTTAATGTAAAAGTTGAAGTAAAAGGGGCTGAAAATCTTCCGGCCGACGGGCGTTTTATCTTTGCCTCCAACCATCCGCTAGGTGGTTTTGATGGAATAGTATTGCTCGCCGTATTAAACAATTATTACCCAGAATTGCGTTTTTTGGTGAATGACCTATTGATGAACCTCAGAGTTTTTGACCCTCTTTTTGTTCCCATCAACAAACATGGGGCACAATCAAGGGGAAATGTGGAATTAATTGAGGAAGTATACGCAGGGAATGCGCAGGTTTTAACCTTTCCGGCAGGTTTGGTTTCGCGCAGACAAAAAGGGGTTATTCAAGACCTTGAATGGAAGAAAAATTTCATATCCAAAGCCATTGAATATAAGCGTGACGTTATCCCTGTACATTTCGACGGGCGCAATACTAATTTCTTTTACACCTTAGCCAACCTGCGGAAATTTTTCAGGATTAAATCAAATCTGGAAATGTTTTTTCTGCCCGACGAAACTTTCAGGCATAGAAATGAAACCATCACCGTTATATTCGGCAAACCTGTTCCCTATACCGACTTTAACAGGGATAAATCGCTGAAAGAATGGGCTGAAGAGATAAAAAGGAAAGTTTATAAACTGGCAGAAAAAACAGTTTAAAATTGAATTTTTGTAAGTAAATTTATATTAATCGAGCATACATTATTTTTTTTTTTACTTTTAACCGTTTAAAAGTTGAAAAAATGAAAGAGATCATTCCTCCAGTTGCCAAAGAAGTGCTCAGGAAAGAACTTACAAAGGATAAATTTGTAAGAATCACCAATAAAGCGCATAATGAAATTTATGTTTTCACCTGTAAGGATTCGCCAAATCTGATGCGCGAAGTAGGCCGCCTGAGAGAAATCAGCTTCAGGCTGGGAGGCGGAGGCACTGGTGAAGAAGTAGATATAGATCATTTTGACAAAGATCCCGATACTTATAAACAGCTTATTGTCTGGGATCCACAGCATAAGGAAATTTTAGGCGGTTACCGTTTCTTTATTTCCAATCCTGAAAGAGAAAATAATTCTACAGACAGAATTGCTTCCTCCCACCTGTTTAATTTTTCAGAAACTTTTTTAAAGGAATACTGGCCCTATACCATAGAGCTTGGCCGTTCCTTTGTACAACCTGCTTACCAGTCGACCAACAGAGCCAGAAAATCATTGTATGCGCTGGACAATCTATGGGACGGCCTGGGTGCTATTATGGTAGACAACCCACAAATGAAATATTTCTTTGGAAAAGTTACGATGTATCCCACCTACACTCCCGTAGCACGGAATTATATCCTTTATTTTCTCGATAAACATTTTGGTGACCGCGAAAGTCTTGTAACTCCAAAAAAATCACTGGACACTCAAATTGATAAAGAGGAATTCAGTAAAATATTTACCGGGAAAACTTATCTGGAAGATTATAAAATTCTTTCCAAACATGTGAGAGACTGTGGCGAAAGAATACCTCCGCTGATTAATGCTTATATGAATCTTTCCCCGACCATGAAAACATTTGGAACCATGATCAATGATGAATTCGGCGATGTGGAAGAAACAGGCATCATGATTACCATGAAGGATTTATATATCAACAAGATAGAACGGCATATCTCTACCTATCAACGGGTTAAGTATATATTGAAAACAAAAAAAGAAATATAAGCACATCATTTTATTCTTTTTTACCCCTTTTTTTCATCACCTTCATCCTTAAAATCTATTGAAGGTGGTGAAAATATACTTGCATACTGATAAAATTCCGGAATTTTATAAACTTTCAGCTCTCCATAATTGTTTTAATAAATAATTCACTCTGATGCCAAAAATTATTTTGGCTGAAATAAAATTAAACACAGGAGTTTACATTTATAAACTATGGAGAAAGTAACAATACCGGTTACCGGAATGAGCTGCACCGCCTGCGCTTCGTCAATAGAAACCACCATTGGATCGCTGAATGGCGTGCTGAGAAATTCTGTTAATTTTGCAAACAATAATGTTTTTATTGAATATCAGCCGGACAAAATCCATCTGGATGACATAAAAAAAGCCGTGGTATCTATAGGTTATGACCTGCTTATCGATCAAAGCGAACAAAAAAACCTTGAAGCCATTCGAAGTTCGGAATATAAAAAACTAAAAAACAACACCTTAGGGGCTGTTGCATTTGCTTTTCCACTCCTGGCTATCTCCATGCTCTTAGGAATGAAATGGCGCTATTCGGGCTATCTCCAGTTTCTTCTGGCAGTTCCTGTAATTTTTATATTTGGAAGGGTATTTTTCGTCAATGCCCTGAAACAGGCCCAACACCTGAAAACCAATATGGATACCCTGGTGGCAATGAGTACGGGAATAGCTTTTCTTTTCAGCACATTCAACACATTTTATCCTCAATTCTTCATTAGCCAAGGTTTAGAACCTCATATTTATTTCGAGGCTGCTGCTGTAATCATTGCTTTTATTCTCTTGGGCAGGATGTTGGAAGAAAAAGCCAAGTCAAAGACTTCCCAGGCCATCAAAGATCTGATGAAGCTGCAACCCCTGACAGTTAAGGTTATCAGAGAGGGAAAAGAAGTAGAACTGCCGACCGAAGAGCTTTTAACTGGCGACCTTGTCATTATTCACCCTGGCGAAAGGATACCGGTTGATGGTAAAGTTGAATGGGGAAGTTCTTTTGTGGACGAAAGCACCATCAACGGAGAATCAATTCCTTCCGAAAAACTGAAAAATGACCCGGTTTTTGCCGGCACATTGAACCAGAAAGGAAGTATTCGCATCATTGCCGAAAAAGTCGGAAAAGAAACTATCCTGGCACACATCATCAAAACTGTTGAAGAAGCTCAGGGCAGTAAGGCACCCGTGCAAAAACTTGCAGATAAAATTGCCGGCATATTTGTACCCGTGGTTATTTCCATTTCCCTTTTGACTTTTTTAATCTGGTATTTTTCAGGAGTTCCTCAAAGTCTTACCCATGCCTTTCTTTCAATGGTTACTGTTTTGATCATTGCCTGCCCCTGTGCCCTTGGCCTTGCAACACCTACGGCAGTCATGGTCGGCATTGGGAAAGGAGCCAAAAACGGCATTCTTGTTAAAGATGCCGAAAGCCTTGAAACTGCCCATAAAGTGGATACTATTGTGCTGGATAAAACCGGTACACTTACTCTCGGAAAGCCTGAGGTTGTACATTCCATTTGGAGTTCCAATGTCAGAAATCAGGAATCATACGAAAATATATTGCTTTCCATTGAAAGTCTTTCAGAACATCCACTCTCTGAGGCCTTGGTAAACATGCTAAAAAACAAAAAAAAGGAGCCAATTGAAATAGATCATTTCGAGAGCATTACCGGAAGAGGGATTAAAGCTGAAGCAGATGGAAAAGTTTATTTTGCAGGAAATGAACAATTCATGGAAGATAATGGACTGGAACTAAAAACCTTTTACGAAGGAAAAGAGGAAGCCATAAAAAATAATGGAAAAACCAGAATTTATTTCGCTTCTCAGTCGGAAATTCTCAGTGTCTTTGAAATTGCTGATACCATCAAAGCCACAACCCCAAAAGCCATAGAAGCTTTTAAGCAGATGGGGATAGAAGTCATTATGCTTACAGGAGACAACGAAAGTACGGCTGCAGCCATAGCCAGGCAAACCGGGATCAACCGTTACAAAGCAAGTGTCCTGCCTGATGAAAAAGCTTTATTTATCAAAGAGCTTCAAAAAAATGGCAAAACAGTGGCGATGGTTGGCGACGGGATCAACGATTCTGAAGCACTGGCATTGGCCGACCTGAGTATTGCCATGGGCAACGGTAGTGATGTTGCCATGGATGTCGCCAAAATAACTTTGGTCAACTCCGACCTCTTGCAAATTGTAAAATCCATCAGGCTGTCAAAAGAAACGGTAAAGACCATCAGGCAAAACCTCTTTTGGGCTTTCGTTTACAACCTGATCAGCATACCGGTTGCTGCCGGAGCCTTATTCCCATTTTTCGGGTTTCTGCTGAACCCGATGATAGGAAGTGCAGCAATGGCGCTAAGTTCGGTTTCAGTAGTAAGCAACAGCCTGCGTTTACGCACCAGGAAATTATAAAAGAAGCAGATAATTATCAGAAAATACTTATAAATTAAACAATAATATCATGGCAGAATTAAAATTCAAAACCAACATCAAATGCAATGGCTGTATAGCCAAAGTCGCACCAGTTCTCGACAAGGAAAAAAATATAAATAAATGGAAGGTCGACCTGAATGATCCCGAAAGGACCCTCGTTGTTGAAGGTGAAATAAAACCCGAAGAGGTTCAGAAATTACTCGGCCAGGTAGGTTACAAAGCAGAAATCAAATAGGAATTATTGCACGTTCACGTTAATGATCCAAACAATATCTTTGGCTGTAGTAAGGTGGGAAAGGTCGGGGTATAAATTCCCGTCACTGCCATCCTCACTGCTATGGCCAACCAGTGTTAAAGGGAAAACTTTTACCCCGGATTGCAAGTCAACCTTTACTTTATACACAACGGCAGGTTGCCCGCTGACATTTTCCGACTGACCGGACTTCTTGATTCCGGTTGTTTTTTTATAAAAATCATTGTAATCGGCCGACTGGTTGAACTCAGCAACTACGACAAATTTTTGAAGCCGTTTTTCATCAGTCTTCAAATCAACAGAAAAACCAGCTTTAGGTGTTGCTCCGGTTACGCCGTCAGGTATCGGATTGTCTTTTGTTGGAAGATACAGGCCATCGGCATATTGTGTCCCTCTTTTATGCTCCCAATAAGGAAGAGCTTCCTGGCGCCTGCTGCCATGACTGAATACCCAGCCCTGGGTAGCAACTTTTTTAGACACAAAAAGGGTTGAAACATAATTACCCGCAGTATCCTCAATCCAAATGGCCATTTGAGGCCTGGTTTTTACTGAAATACCTGCAAACAAAGGGAACTTATGTACCCATGCTTCCCCCTGCCTGATCTCAACACGGATATTCCCTTTTTCAACCTGAAGATTCTTTTTCACAGAACAGCTTCCCAACGCAAAAGCCATTACAAAAAGACAAAGGAAAACTTCAGGTTTTTTCATATCCAGGGAATATTTTTTACTTTCTCGAAATGGAATCCTCAATCAACAAAGTCAACACTTCTTTCATGGTCATTCCGGCTGTGCGAATCTGTTTGGGAACAATACTGCTCTCGCTCATTCCGGGAACTGTGTTGATTTCCAGGAAATATAATTTATCCTTGCTGAAAATATAATCAACTCTGACTATACCCTTGCAATTCAGCACATCATAAATTTCAGAGGCAATATTTTTGCAATCTTCTTCGACTTTCTGGTCAATGCGGGCAGGAGTAATTTCCTGGCTAAATCCATTCTGATACTTGGCTTCGTAATCAAAGAACTCATTTTTAGAAACGATCTCAGTGATAGGGAAAATAAGTTTTTTATTTTGAGCTTTGATCAAGCCGCAAGTGATTTCGGTTCCTTCAATAAACTCCTCAATAATAACCTCATCATCATCAACAAAAGCTTTCTCAATAGCAGGAATAATCTGTTCTGCAACCTTTACTTTTGTTACACCTACACTAGAGCCATTCTTATTGGGTTTTACAAAGAGGGGTAAATGTAATTCCTTCACAACATCCTCAGGATTGACCTGATTCTGCCCCTTCCTTACCAGAATGGCATTGGCAGTACAAATTCCGAACTGTCGCAAATAATTCTTGCAGACATATTTATCGAAAGTAAGTGCAGAGGTCAGCATATCGCATGAAGTATAAGGTAATTCCATCATATCAAAATACCCCTGCAAATGACCGTCTTCTCCAGGATTTCCATGTATAGCCATCAATGCACAGTCGAAAGTGATTTTTTGCCCATTTATTTCAATGCTGAAGTCATTCTTGTTGACCTGAACGCCTTCAAAATCTTCACCTTTCGCTTTCCAATCGGTACCTTTTATATAAATGATATAAGTCTGATAAAGGTCTTTATCAATCTGGGTACTTAATTGCTCTGCACTTTTCAATGAAATGACGGATTCAGCAGAATTTCCTCCAGCTATAATGGCAATATTTTTTTTCATAAGTCTAATTATTTACAATACAACACTAAGCCTGTATGATTTCAGGTTCTTCAAAAAACTATGCAAAATTAATAAAAACCTTGCTTTTTCCTTAAAGAGTATAAGAATATTGGCCGTTTAGAATGAAAATAGTCCAAAGCAAATTTGGACTAATCCCACAGTTAAAAATCAGTATTATTTCTATTAATGGTATAATTCCTCCATTTCTCCAATACTTCTTTCAGGTCAGCAGGAAGCTCAGAATCAAAAAACACATATTTTCCGGTAGCAGGATGAATGAATCCAAGCGATTTGGCATGAAGGGCCTGGCGTGGCAGAATCTTGAAACAATTTTGTATGAACTGCTTGTACTTACTAAAAGTTGTACCCTTCAGAATTATATTTCCACCATAAGTTTCGTCATTAAACAGAGGATGTCCCTTATGTTTTAAATGAACCCGGATCTGGTGGGTGCGGCCGGTTTCAAGGACACATTCTATCAAAGTGACATAACCAAAACGTTCGAGTACTTTATAATGGGTAATGGCAGTCTTCCCTTCAGAAGCATCATCAAAAACGCACATTTTGGTGCGGTCCCTCGGACTTCGGCCGATATTGCCTTCAATGGTGCCTTCATCCTCTTTAAAATCGCCCCAAACCAATGCCTGGTATTTTCGATCAATGGAATGGTCGAAAAATTGCCTGGCCAGCTTGTTGGCAGCCAGTTCTGTTTTAGCCACTACCAATATGCCCGAGGTATCCTTATCAATACGGTGAACCAAACCAGGCCTGGCATCACCATTCTGGAAAAGAGGTAAATCTTTCAGATGCCAGGCAAGGGCATTTAACAGAGTCCCTGTAAAATTTCCAAAACCGGGATGCACCACCATCCCTGCTTCCTTGTTGACTACCAACAAATCATCATCTTCATAAATAATATTTATAGGAATATCTTCAGGGATAAGCTCAAACTCTTTAGGCGGGTAGGCCATGACAATTGAAATCTCGTCACCGGGTCTGACCTTATAACTTGATTTCACAGGATTTCCGTTCACCAGGATATTCCCTGCATCAGTGGCACATTGTATCTTATTGCGTGAAATGCCCTGCAGGCGGTTCACAATAAACTTATCAATACGTATGGGAGCCTGGCCATTGTCCACAACAAAATGGTGGTGTTCATAAAGTTCGCCCTGATCCTGTATTTCTTCTTCCTGGTTTAAAATTTCTGTCATGGAATATTAATGAGAAACGATAATTTTTTTTGCAGTACTGTAACTATGCTCATCGGTAACCCTGACGATATATAGTCCGTTTGAAAAGCCTGATATGTCAACAGGAGACGAATAACCCAAAGCCGAATACATCAGCTTTCCGGAAAGATTATAAATTGAAACATGAACCCTGGACAAATCCGTCCCGTCTTTAAAACTTAAATTGATCAAGGTTGAAGCCGGATTGGGATAAACAGAAAAATCCCGGGAGATATTTTCTGTTTCATTTTGTTGAATGCCGGTTTGGGGGTTGGAAATCGCTTTCATGCTAAAAACCGGACGTATCATTAACGAGCCGTTATAAGGGAAATCATGCCAACTTGCCTCATAATAACAAAAATATTTGCCTTTGTTGTTTTTATTTACATCAAAACCAATATTCAGGAAGTCTTCGCTGACCTGCTTCAATCCTATGTAAAAGGGCTGATTTTGTTTAATATAAATAGCCGTATCAAGCGGATAATAAATAAACTGGTTCAGGCTATCGGCATAGAGCGGTTTAAAGCCCGGCCTGCAGCAGATAGTATCACCAGGCATCCCGTTATTGTCCTTCCAGACAGTAAGGTAAAATGACAACTGTCCGGAATAGTTGTTCAGCGTGCGGTTGAAATAAATATAAACACCCCGCAGAGTATCCGATTTGCATGGCGTAAATTTGCAGGCAGTCATTGAATTGGAAGCGCCCCTTCCACTGATGCCGAAACCCAGTTCCGCACTCCCGTCATCGTAAGCATAATAATTTTTAAAGACCTGCAAATATCTTGCAGTATCATTGCTTTTATAGTCGAAATCCCCGGTTATCAAATAACTTGTAATTTGAAATTTGGCGGAATCAAGGGCATCCACATCAAAAATATCGGTCGATAAATCTTCATTGTATAACACCCGGGTTTGAGGTTCCACATTGATGTTGCCTCCTTCAATAACGGAAGAAGTAACATTTTTATACAAATCTTTCAAAACAAACTTTCGCCATACATTCTTAACCGTATTTGAATTATTCCGGTATGCAATAGGGATGGTTGGCTTCAATTCCGTAATATAAGCATTGGGAAAATGTTTCCAGGGCACAGATTCGTAGGTCCGTAAAAGGGATCCCGTGGAACTTACAAGGGCAACATCGTTCATGATGGTATCCGAATATTTTCTGTTTTTGTTCAGATAAACATAATCCAGGTTCCAGATATCGCAATTGCTTTTCTTCCCCGGATCAGAGATGCTCGATGAAAAAGAAACCAGGTTAAAAAATCTAAATTTGAAACCTTTTTGCAAAAACCGGGCATCCCTGATCGGAATCATGACACACCTGAAGGTATCAGAAGGGGAAGTGCCGGCAGGTTTAAAAACCTTGGGTATTGCCGAATTGCCGTAATATTCCCGCGAGGATGAATCGGAGAGATGAAAACTTGCGCGCCATTGTGTTTGCCATTGCCCATCAACCGGTGAATAAAACTGCAAAACAAGTGAATCTCCTTCTTCAGGAGAATCGCCTAATCCCTGAGGCTGGTAAAAAAAACTAAGATAAATGCTGTCCTTGGGGGTATAAGCCAAATTAACCGGAAGTGAAGTTAAAAAATCAGCTTGGCCAGGCGTATTGGAAGCATTGTCATAAATCTTCCCGTTACGATCGAGGGCATCAAAGGTAGCTACACCTATCGAAATGGGATTGACACCATATTGGTTATTGATATAAACATTCTGATCGGCCCACCGGTGTTGATCAGGAAAAATATATGAATCAGAAAAGTCATCTATAAAGGGCAATTGAAGCGTATCCTGAACTAAATCTTTTTTAGTGAAATGGGATAAAGTAAATTTTTTTATAACAGGATTTTCCTCTAGCCCTGAAAGAACGGGTTGAGAAAAAATACTGTTACTAAAAAAAACAGCAAAAACTAAGTAAAAAAAAATTTTAAAAGTTATCTTCTTCATCACTTTCTTTCTGAGTAGAACCAGGAGAAGTTTCTTTAGGAGATTCAGTTGATACTTTATTGACATCTTTTGTCAGCCAAAGATTTACGGATGATCCCCGCTCAGGAGATTCACTATTCCCATCCGGCATGGGATCTTGTTTCCATATCACAGCTGTTGCTTTATCCTGCGGGCTTTTTACGGTCTTGTCGAAAGTAATCGTACCTAGGTTCAACATGGCATTTTCCAGAATATGTTTGGCGTTGTCAAGAGTCAAGCCCAACAGTTCGGGAACAGTCAACTGGCCGCTTGCATTTCCTGAGCCCAAAACAAGATCAACAACCGAACCTTTTTCCACATCAATACCTGCTGAAACAATATTTCCGTTTATTTTTTGATTTAAAACAATATTTAGCGCAATATCCGGTGCATAACTAATATTGCCCATGATTAAACCCTGTGCTTCAATAGTAGATTTGGCCTGACGCAACGAAAGGCCGACCAAATCAGGCATTTTTATCTTTGCAGCATTCATTGCGTTGACAGTCAGGAAAATTGTCCGGTTGGCCTTTACTTTAAAATTGGCAGGGGGATTTTGCTCAACAATGACTCCCTTTTTCATATCAGGACGAAAAACAGAATCAATTACCTGGTAATTCAAACCTTTATCAGCCAATATTTGCGCTGCTTCCTCTACGGTTAAGCCTTTTAGCTGAGGTACGATAAAAGCCTGGCCATGATGAGTATATATCTTCAAGGCAAACATGACCACGATAACAAAACCGATCAGTATGGAACAGGCAATTAAAAAATGCTTAAAAAAAAGTTTTGAACAAATGAAGTTATAAATTTCCTTCATGATTGAAAAGCAAATTGGTTAACTATAAACGTATGGAACAAAGATAAAATTATAATACGAGAAAGTAAAAATAGCGGAATAAATATGATTTCCAACAAAAAAGGGATCAAACTGCATGATAAAAAGTGTCCCTTTCGACCAGCTTGCGGTTTGCATTTGCTGCAATTTGCTGCATTTCGTCAATAGTCATAACCGGATGTTCATCCTCGGCCCCGGCCATTGAATATATTTTTGTGGTATCATCAATAGTTCCGTCTATATCATCCACGCCAAAACCCAGGGCCAGTTGTGTCAGATTTTTGCCTAACATGGGCCAATAAGCTTTCAGATGAGGAATATTATCCAGAAAGATACGGGAAACTGCAAAATTCCTTAAATCTTCAACAGGGATCACTTCACCAAGGGAAGAAAGCGAATTGCCTTTCATCCTGAATTTTAAGGGGATAAAAGCATTAAATCCCTTTGTTTTATCCTGCAATGTTCTTAAACGATCCAGGTGGTCTATGCGGTTTTGGTATGTTTCAATATGCCCGTACAATATGGTTGCGTTTGAAGGAATGCCCAACCGGTGTGCCGTTTCATGGATATCCAGCCACAAACCGGCTGAAGTTTTTTCACCACAGATCTTTTGCCTGACAGCAGGATCAAAAATTTCAGCACCTCCGCCGGGAATTGAATCCAGTCCACATTCTTTCAAAAGGGCCAAACCCTCTTTAATGGATAATCCGGCCTTTCTAATCATATAATCGAGTTCAATAGCCGAAAATGCTTTGACCTGCACACCGGGAATGATTTTTTTCACTTCGCGGATCAATTCGCCATAATAATGTATATCCCGGTCCGGATGTACTCCTCCGACGATATGAACCTCAGTAATGTGTTGGTCTTTATGATCAGAAATAACTTTCAGCATTTGCTCCCTGCTGTATTCCCAACTGCCCTCCTCTCCTTTCTTTCGTGAATAAGAACAAAAACGGCAATGATAAATGCAAATATTGGTAGGTTCAATATGGATATTCCTATTGAAGAAAACCTGATCGCCACTGATTTTTTCTTTCACATAATTGGCCAGCATTCCTAAAAGCCCCAGGCTGGCATCTTTATACAAAACCAGACCTTCCTCACAGGTAATTCTTTGTCCCGAAAAAACCTTTTTGGCAATTGAAGCAATATGTTCGCTTTCGTCACTTAAAATTTGCTCCTGCAGAAACTCGTTCATTATCAATGAATTTAAATAAAAAAGAGTAAAAGGCAATTTACCCTTTACTCTCTTTTCAAATATCTTCAAATTTCAAAACACAGAATTACTTCCTTCTGCAGCAAGCTTCATCAGAAACTGTAAGTTTTTTTCTTCCTTTGGCACGACGGGCAGCTAAAACTCTCCGGCCGTTTGCTGTAGCCATTCTCTCTCTAAATCCGTGTTTGTTTTTTCTCTTTTTTATTGAGGGTTGAAATGTTCGTTTCATCTGAAATAATATTTTTAATTATATTGCTGTTTTCTTCTTTGAGATTGCAAAAGTAAACCTTTTTTCTTTCTTACAAAAAATTGTTTCGATAATTTTTTCTTTTTGTTTGAATTATTTCAATCAACCGGCAGCAAATCCTAATTTTAGGCCACTTTGCAAGATATTTTCCCAAATTAAAAAGGGAGATAAATAACCTTTTTGGTTTCAAAAAAAGGTTCTGTAAAAAAATTACTGATATCAAAAATTTTCACCTTGTTTTTGTAAGGTTTTACTTCATCAGCAACATCTCCACCCTTCAGATACAGTATTCCATTGGGCAACAGATGTTTACCTCCCCTGTTTATTTTATTATTAACTAACTTAACGAATTCAGGCAAAGTAGAAACAGCCCTCGAAACGACAAAATCAAATTTTTCATTCAGGCTCTCTGCCCGTGCCTGAACAGGCTTGCAATTGGAAAGACCAATCCCACCGGCCACAGCCTGAACCACTTTGATTTTTTTCCCAATTGAATCCACCAGGGTAAATTTTGCCTCAGGGAAAAGTATAGCCAGGGGTATGCCGGGAAATCCGCCTCCGGTTCCAACATCAAGTATGGATGCCCCTTCTGCAAATTCAATTACCCGGGCAATAGCCAGGGAATGCAATACATGATGTTCGTACAAATTCTCTATATCCTTACGGGAAATCACGTTAATCCGCTCATTCCAATATTGATACAAATCAAACAATAAACCGAACTGATAAATTTGTTTATCTGTTAAGTTTGGAAAATATTTCTGGATAATTTGCATCAGATATGCTCGCCAAGATTTTTGATAATGTTATAAAGAAGCTCCCTAGCCCTGAACAATTGTGCTTTCACTGTACCAATAGGCAAATCCAGCTCATCAGATATTTCCTCGTAAGATAATTCCTGAAAATAACGCAACTCGATTAACTTGCGATAACGGGGCTTGAGTTTCAAGACAACATTCCTCATCAGTTTAACTTTTTGCTTGATGATCAGATTTTCTTCAGGATCGGGCAAATCCGAATTAACCGAAATGGGAATGGTTTCTTCATTTTCGTTGGTATGTTCAAGAGGAAGATTACTGGCTTTCTTTTTCCTCATAAAATCAATGGCATTGTTGGTGGCAATTTTAAAAAGCCAGGTACTGAAAGCAAAATTGGGCGTATATTGTTTGATATTATTAAAAGCCTTGCCAAATGCCTCGATTGTCAGGTCTTCTGCATCACTTGGATTATTCACCATTTTCAGCAGCATAAAATATATGGCATCTCTATAATGGTCCATCAAAACAGCATAAGCTTTTTGATCGCCATCAAGAGCTTGCATAACCAATTCAAAATCCTTTTGTGCTTTATCTGAAAGATTGGCGCTTATTTCCATCTATTTCTGTTTGAAGTGACTGAGTTAACCAATATGATAGACAGCTGTATATATGGCATAAATATATCAAGCAAAAGCGAAAATAGTAATAATTTTTTTTCACCCAAATGTTTCATAGAATTTTTAAAAATTGTAAACTGAAGGATTAACCTTAAAATAAAAGCGCCTATCACATATAAGAGGAACACTTTAAAACAGAGTAACAAGGCAAAGGAAATATAAAACAGGGAGCGGCTCACGACTTCAAGCCCTAATAATACTTTATGCTTAGTTTTATAAAACTTGGATGTGGTAAAATGCCTCTTTTTCTGATTGGTCCAATCGTTGAAGCTTTCTTCAGGGATGGAATAAGTATGGCTCTCAGGAGAAATTTCAATCCGGGTATTTGATTTTTTAGCAACTTCATTGATAAACAAATCATCATCCCCAGAAAGCACCTGTGCATGGGTTGCAAACCCCCTGTTTTTAAAAAACAGGGATTTACGATAAGCCAGATTCCGGCCTACCCCCATATAAGGCACACCTGCACGGGCAAAAGAAAAATATTGCAATGCAATAAAAAAAGTATCGTAACGAATGATCTTGTCCAAGAAGCCTTTCCTGGGTTCATACTTCCCGTAACCAAGCACAACTTGTGCATCATCCGTAAAATTCTGTTCAATATTAGCCAGCCACATTTTGCTTTTAACATAGCAATCGGCATCGGTCATCACCAGCCATTCATAAGTCGCAGCCTTTATCCCTATGGTCAGGGCCAGCTTTTTCCCGTGAGAGAATTTGTCATCCTGTTTGATCTGAGTGGTTTTTAACCTTGGATATTTCTCCTTAAACTGCCTTAAAACCAATTCGGTATCATCAGAGGAGCAATCATCCACCACAACCACCTCATATTCTGAATAATCCTGTTCAAGTATGGTAGGTAAATTTTTTCTGAGGTTTTCTGCTTCATTCTTTGCACAAATAATAACAGAAACGGGTAATTTCCCGGCTTTTTCTTTATACCCCTTAAAAACAGGTACCCTCATGTAAAAACACAAATAGTAAAATAGCTGGATGAGTAAACTCAAAATAAAAGTACCCAGCAATACCAGACTCAATATATCTATCTTTAAATCAAATATTTCCACGTTAGAAAAAAGTTATAGAATGAAACTGCAATTTTATTAAAGATTTTAGTCTAAAACAAATGTTGTGGGGATAAGTCATCATTTTTTGTTTATAAATAGTATTATCTTTGCAGCCCAAATTTATAGTAAGTGAAATTTACCTTAATAAATACAGACAAACAAACCAGGGCGCGTGCAGGCCAGATAGTGACAGACCATGGAATTATCCAGACTCCTATTTTTATGCCGGTAGGGACAGCCGGAAGTGTTAAAGGGGTTCATCAGCGGGAACTTGGGAACGATGTAAAAGCTCAAATAATACTCGGGAATACCTATCATTTGTACCTGAGGCCGGGAATTGACATATTGGAACAAGCAGGTGGACTTCACAAATTTATGGGATGGGATAAGCCTATACTGACCGACAGCGGGGGATTTCAAATATTTTCCCTGGCCGATAACCGTAAACTCAGTAAGGATGGTGCCGTTTTCCATTCGCATATAGACGGTTCAAAACATATTTTTACTCCTGAAAGGGCGATAGATATTCAAAGGTCAATAGGAGGAGATATCATCATGGCTTTTGATGAATGTACGCCTTATCCCTGCGAGTACAAGGCTGCGAAAAAATCGGTAGAACTGACACACCACTGGCTGGAAAGGTGTTTCAAACAATTTAATGCCACCGCTCCCAAGTATGGCCATGAACAATTCCTGTTTCCTATTGTACAGGGAAGTATTTATAAAGATTTACGGCAACATTCAGCCGAATTTGTTGCTTCTCAAAATGGAAGCGGCAATGCAATTGGAGGATTATCGGTAGGCGAACCGGTGGAAAAAATGTATGAGATGATCGAACTGGTCAATCAAATCCTGCCTGCCGACAAACCCAGATATTTGATGGGCGTCGGTACTCCGGTAAACATTCTGGAAGGGATAGCCCGGGGAATTGATATGTTCGACTGCGTCATGCCTACCCGAAATGGACGTAACGGCATGCTTTTTACCAGCGAAGGAATCATCAATATAAAAAACCTCAAATGGAGAGATGATTTTTCACCCATCGACAACAACGGCACAACTTTTGTCGATACACAATATTCAAAAGCTTACCTGCGCCACCTAATTATTTCCAAGGAAATGCTTGGCGCCCAGATTGCTACCATACATAATCTGGGATTTTACTTGTGGCTGGTGGGACAAGCCAGAGAAAAAATTATTAACGGAGAATTCAGTGCGTGGAAAGAAAAAATGGTCAAAATTCTTTCTTCCAGGTTGTAATAATTAATAATCAGGATGTTTCGTTTTAATTTTCATGAAAAACGATAAAATATTCTGATTCTGAAAAATAATTTTCTTAATTTGAACTTTATTTAATAATAATGAGGATGTTCGGGTTAAAACTTATAGACAGGTACATTATAAAAAAGTTTTTGGGGACTTTTATTTTTGCAATACTCATCATCATTAGCATTGCTGTAATTTTTGATATATCCGAAAAGATTGATGATTTTCTGGAGAGAGGCGCAACGATGAAACAAATTGTTTTCGACTACTACCTGAACTTCATTCCTTATTTTGCCGTATTGTTCAGCTCCCTGTTTACATTTATTTCTGTAATTTTCTTTACGTCCAAAATGGCATACAACACTGAAATCATTGCTATACTCAATAGTGGAATGAGTTTCTACCGTATGCTGGTTCCCTACTTTGTGTCTGCCTTGATACTGGCCACCTTTTCTTTTATGATGAGTAATTATGTACTTCCTTATGCAAATGCCAAGCGGCTTGATTTTGAGGAACATTATCTTCATGAAAAGCCTGTTTCCTTTGACGATCAGAATATCCACAAACAGGTAAAACCTGGCGTTTTTATCTACATGGAAAGTTACAGCAATATTACCAATGTAGGCTATAAATTTTCCATAGAAAAATATAATAAAGACGGGCAGATGATTTCGAAACTGATGAGTGATTATATCACCTGGGATTCGTTAAAATCCAAATGGTCTATCAAAAATTATTATATCCGGAATATCAACGGTTTGAAAGAGCAGATTATCAACGGATCAAGCATAGACACGACCCTGAGCATCACCCCTTCCGATTTCAGAAGAAGGGATAATTATGTGGAAACCATGAGCTTAAGTCAATTAAATAAGTATATTGCGGAACAAAAGATGCAGGGAGCCGAAAATATTGACGCATTGATTATTGAGAAAGACAAAAGGCTGGCCTTTCCTCTTTCTACATTTATCCTTACCCTGATCGGGGTATCCCTGTCGTCGAGAAAGGTCAGGGGAGGTATAGGCATGCAAATCGGTTTGGGAATATTGTTGAGTTTCGCCTATATTTTGTTCCTCCAATTTTCATCGCAATTTGCTATCAGCGGGACATTCAGCCCATTATTGGCTGCCTGGATTCCAAATATTATATTTTCAATCATCGCACTTTTTTTGCTAAAAGTGGCTCCAAAGTAACAATTCGTTATTTTTCATTATTTTTGTTCTGCCAGTATGGAAGTAAAATTTCATATCAGTTTTCAAAACTTCCCATTTATAAGCTCTGGCAATATTTAAAAACTTGTCCTTTTTTACGGACAAGAATCACTCAACTAAATTTAAATATATGGCTGTAAAAAAGAAAATTCTTGAACTTCAAAAAAAGCGAGAAGAAGCTCTACAGGGTGGCGGTGAAAAAGCCATTGAGAAACAACATGCAATGGGCAAGCTGACTGCACGCAGCAGAATACTTTCACTGGTCGATGACAATTCTTTTAATGAATATGACCTTTTTGTTCAGCATGATGCCCGGGATTTCGGCATGGATAAAAAAGTACTCCATGGCGACGGAGTAGTTATCGGTACCGGAACCATAGAAGGAGATCCGATCGGCATTTTTGCGCAGGATTTTACCGTTGCCGGCGGTTCCCTGGGATCGATGCATGCCAAAAAGATCACCAAGATCATGGACCATGCCCTTAAACTACGTATGCCCCTGATCGGTATTAATGATTCAGGTGGCGCCCGTATTCAGGAAGGGGTAAATGCCCTGGCCGGATATGGTGAAATTTTCTACCGCAACACCATTGCCTCCGGAGTAATTCCCCAACTAAGCGTCATTCTTGGCCCCTGCGCAGGCGGTGCCGTTTATTCCCCTGCACTGACCGACTTCGTTTTCGTAGTTGACAAAATTTCCAAGATGTTTATCACCGGGCCGGAAGTTATTAAAACCGTTTTAGGTGAAGAGATCTCAGCTGAAGACCTGGGCGGTGCTAAAGTACACAGCCAGATTACCGGTAATGCTCATTTTTATGCTGAAAGCGAAGAGGAATGCTTTGAGCAGATTAAAAAGCTGCTTTCTTTCATTCCCTGGAGCAATACCCAGCAAGCAAAAAAATATCCGCCCAAGAGCCCAAGGCCGGAATACAATATCGACGAGATCATACCCGAAGACAAGACCAAACCTTATGATGTCCGTAATGTAATCAAGGCTATTGTTGATGATTCCGACTTCCTCGAGGTTCAGGAATATTGGGCAACTAACGTTGTAATTGGTTTTGCCAGAATTAACGGTGAAACTGTGGGATTTGTCTGCAAC